>NZ_JBFWIR010000029.1:0-36723 GCF_050255895.1 Parachlamydia sp. | reverse complement strand
TTTTTCTTAGGCTTAAACGAAAGCATTCTTTGCTGTCAAATTTTTCCATATTAATGGAGAAAATTTTAACTCGATTGAACATAGCTCTTTTAGTTTGAAAAAAATACGTCAAATATGGGAGTGTGGATTGTTATCCTGCATATGAGGAGACAAGAATGCAATCAGACCCTTTATCAGTACCAAGATCAACACCGAGTCATCATTATGCTATTGTTCCAAATCCGTGCCCAAACAAACTAACGATTAGAAGATCAAATAAAAGATCAAAAATTCCTGAAAGCGAAATGCCACCTGGCTGTGCCCGCTGCTTAACGCTATCTGAGGTTAAAGAATTAAAAAAACAATCCAGTTCCAAACCTTCTTAAAAAGTTGACAGGATAAGCACATAGTTTTTTAGTGAAAGAAAATAGAAAAATCTTTTCACAGGAGCAATCTTATGGCAGAACCACTTTTATCAAAGGGAAAAGCGGATGCAATTTCAAATGGCATCTTTTTAATTTGTTTAGGGATTTTATTGTATTCATCTGAGAGGTGGTGGCCTGGTATTCTTCTCGCTATCTGGGCATCGCTAGCTTTAAGACAATATTTAACAGGTCGCATTTTTGATTTAGCTGTTTCGTCATTCATTCTTTTAGGATTGTTTCTCGCCACGGCGTTTGAAATCAGCTGGTCCACCTTAATGCCCATTTTATTTGTTATTGGGGGTATTTATTTAGTTTTACGTGAGTATTATTTTGCTGAATCTCCGGAAGAAGTCGTTGATCCATATACGCTCAAAAAAGAGATAAAAAAAGAGATAAAAAAAGAGATTAAAGCTGAAATTGAAAAAGAGAAACTCGATGACAAATAATTACCCGCTTATTCATGTTGGCTTTTGCAAAAAGCCAACTCCACCCCAATATCTTTTTCTACGCAAAGTGGAAGAACACCGATACATTTGGTTTGAGGAAAAAGCTGATGGAGAAGAAGCAACCACAGAAGTTGAAGCCCAGAATGTTCCGGAAGCCTTGCGTTTAGCAAAAGCCGCGTGGAAGGATGATTATTTTGAATTTATGCACTGTGGATTCCGCTATACTTTGCCAGAAAGAGATGAACACGGGTTAAATGCTCTCTTCAATCAAATGGTTGCCTCTTACAGCTCAAGTAATGGTGTGTATTTTGAACAAGAATTAGGACATCCTTGCATTGTGCAAAACGCATCCATTCAAGCCCGACTTTTATGGAAAAAATTAAAACAGGCGAATAGACTTTAACCCACTACTTGTAATATCTGATGCATTGTCCCAGTTGTCACTCCCGATTTTTTTTATACCGTTCTGAAAAAGATCGTCAGGCCAGTTTTTGTCCCTTTTGCGGGCACTCTTTACAAGGAGAAGTCCCTCAAAAAGATGAAGAAGAACTCATTCCTCTCATCTCAGAAGATATTCCCTCAAAAGAATCTGTCAAATATTCCATCGGTCCCTATCAAGTTTTAGATCCTATTGGAAAAGGAGGAATGGGCGAAGTCTTGTTAGCTTACGACACTTCTTGTGGCAGAAAAATCGCATTAAAAAAGATTCGAGAAGACCTAGCGGACTGCGCACCAATTACACGCAGGTTTTTAAAGGAAGCTCGAATTACCAGCCAGCTTACCCATCCGGCCATCATTCCAATTTATACGATTCAAGCCAAAGATGCCCCAACCTATTACACAATGCCGTTTGTAGAAGGCAATACCCTTAAGCAAATTTTAAGAACAGCGCGTGAACAAGAAAAAAGAGGCGAAAAAGCAGAGCAAGGTAGCATCTCCTCTTTAATCCGCATTTTCATTAGTGTTTGCCAAGCTGTCGCGTATGCACACGCCAAAGGGGTTTTGCATCGAGACCTCAAACCAGAAAATATTATTGTGGGACAGTATGGCCAGGTCGTTATCTTGGACTGGGGACTAGCCAAAATCATCCGTCACCCGGAAGATGATGAGATTGAGAATGAAAAAATAATGACCTCTCATTCTCTCACTAAAGTGGGGAAAGTCGTAGGAACGGTTTCCTATATGGCTCCTGAAAGGGCCAAGGGTGGTGAAGCGACTGTTCAAACTGATATTTACTCTTTGGGAGTGATTCTTTACCAGCTTTTGACACTCTATCCACCCTTTAGACGTACAACGCTTAAAGAATATCGCAAAAAAATGGATGAAGAGGTGCTGATTGATCCGATGGAAATGGCCCCCTATCGCGATGTTCCTCTCATTCTTTCAAAAATCGCCACGAGCTGTCTGGCGACTCAAGTAGACCAACGCTATCAAACAGTCGACGAGTTGATTCGGGATTTGGAAAACTACATTGAAGGTCGTTCAGAATGGTTTCTTATTTCAGAACTGGACATTGCATGCAAAGATGATTGGGAATTTCAGGAAAATGTGTTGATTGCAGAGCATATGGCCATTACACGTACAACAGAAATTTCTGATTGGGTCAGCCTCATGATTTCCAAGTCCTCTTTTACAGGGAACATTAAACTTGAGGCAGACGTCCGAATTGGGGAGCAAGGACATGGTTTAGGATTTCTTTTAAGTATTCCTGAAGCCGCTGAAAGGCAAAATTTGAATGACGGCTACTGTCTTTGGATAGGAACAGATACCAATAAATCTACCAAACTTTTGCGATCAACAGTAGAAGTCATTAGTTCTCCCGGAACTTTTTTATATCGGAATATTTGGTATCACATCTGCATAGAAAAAATTGATAATAACATTTATTTCTACATCAATGATATTCTGCAGTTTTCTTACATCGGCCATCTCCCCTTAACAGGAACACACATCGGCCTGCTTTCACGCGATGCAGATTTCGAAATCAAAGATTTTTATGTCCACGTCGGAAATCAAAACATCATGGTCAATTGCCTTGTTGTTCCCGATGCTTTTTTGGCACATAAAAATTACTCTGCAGCTTTAACCGAATATCGCCGTATCGGTTATTCCTTTCCAGGAAGAGCCGAAGGAAGAGAGGCCATGTTCCGGGCCGGCATTACCTTATTGGAACAAGCTAACTCTTTGACCGATCCTATAGAAAAAAATCAAACATATGATGCCGCTTTAGATGAATTTCAAAAGCTCCGACATACTCCAGGAGCTCCTTTGGAATATTTGGGAAAGGCTCTTGTTTATCAAGCCCAACACGACTACGATGAAGAAGTCAAATGCTACGAGCTAGCCATTAGACGTTATCCTCATCACCCCCTTCTCCCTCTTTTACAAGAACATATCGTATATCGGATGCATGAGTGCTCCAGATACCACCGTAAAGCTACTTATCAGTTTATCCTATTAGTCACGAGCCATCTTCCCAAAGTCGTTGAAAATGCAAACACTAAAAAATTGTTTCAAAGTTTACAAAAGCATTGGGAACCATTGCCCTTTGTGTTTCCGGAGAAACACTTTGAAACAATTCCTCAAATATCTTTGCACTCCTTTTCCATGCAAATTGCCTTTTGGCTAGCAAAACCCTTTGTCCTGCTGGAAATTATTGATGATCTTCTTGTTTTTCGACCATTTCCAGTCGAAACAATTGGAAATGCTCTATATATCCTACTTGAACTTGGTGCTTGGGAACTTGTCTCACAAAAAATAGCGCAAATCGAAAGTCGAGATCTTCTCGAATACACCTGCTTTGACTTTCCCGCCACACTGCGCGTTTTAAAATTTGGAGTCCTTTTCAAAAAAGAAGGATTAAAAAAAGGAGTAACAGTTTTTCTTGAATCGTTAAAAAAATCACACATCACTCTTGATGACGAGCGGATGCTGAATTATTTTATGATTAATGCTATTGATGAACAACAACTTGACCTTATTCCTCTTTTACAAGAAAAAGCCCATCAATATCCTCTTTCTGAAGCTGGAAATTTTCGTTTTAAATGCATCGAAATTTCTTATTATTTGTATATCAGCGAATGGAAAAAATCGGGAGAGCTCTTACATCAGTTTTCAATGGACACGCTGACTCAAGATAAAAGCATTTTACACTTTTTATATGGCTGTTGGTTGTACGCGACAGAAGGAAAAGAAATCGCCTTTGCGCATTTCTCAGTCAATCTTGAAGTCCCTTATCCACGAACATGGTCCCTATTTATGCATTATCTGCGGGGAAAAGCTGGTGAAAAGCAACCGTGGTTTCAACGTGCATTTTTATTTGAAAAAAGGCTTCTATTTCGTGAACTCGCATTGTTTTATCACTGTTCCGGAGATCAAGCAAAATCCTATCATTATCAAACTTTAAGAAAGTTTGAATATTTAGAAGCTGATGGATCAACTAAAAATCCATAACTTTACCTAAATCTTTCTGTTTGATAATCTAACTTAAAAATTAATTCATTAGGATTTTTATGTTAGATCAATCTCCTTTAGGAAAACAAACAACTTATATCACAACATATTCTCCCAAATTGTTGTTTCCAATTCCTCGAACGATGGCTCGAAATAAAATAGGCCTCACTTCGCTTCCTTTTACAGGACTCGATATTTGGAATTCTTATGAACTATCCTGGCTTGATCAAAGAGGGAAACCACAAATTGCTTTCGCTGAGTTTCACTTCCCTTATGACAATCCAAATATTGTCGAATCTAAATCATTTAAATTATATTTAAATTCTTTCAACCAAACAAAAATAGGCTCTTTAGCAGAGTTGAATGAGATTCTGGAACGAGATCTTTCTCAGGTTTCTTTAGGCCCTGTAACAGTTGAACTATATTCTTCGGCTGATTTTAAAAAGCAACCCATGCGTGAATTTTCGGGAACATGCCTAGATTTTTTGGATATCGAAACAAATGCTTATCACGTCTCACCCGAATTTTTATCAACCAGCTCTGATTATGTTGAGGAATCTATTTATAGCGAGTTGCTCAAGTCGAATTGCTTAGCAACAGGACAACCCGATTGGGGCACGATTTACATCCGTTATGCGGGTCATAAAATTGCACATGAAGGTCTTTTGAAATACATCATTTCTTACCGCAACCACTCCGGGTTCCATGAAGACTGCGTAGAAAAGATTTTTTACGATATTTCAACTTATTGTAAGCCTGAAAAATTAACAGTTTATGCCCGCTACGTGCGACGTGGGGGCTTAGACATTAACCCTTTCCGTTCCAATTTTGAAACAGATCCTGTCAATCTTCGATTAAACCGTCAATAATGGTCGAGGTCTTATGCTAGACCCTTCCCTTCAGGACATCAGAATAAAGAGGCTCAAAAGAGCTTCTTTATTCTCGAATAGTTTACATCTTTCTCAAATCGATTTCATAAAACCAGAATGACCCTTGAAAGAAGCCTATGGCTTAGATCCTTTAATCACGGAACATGAAAACCTGTGAAAGAGGATGTCCCAACTGTTACCGTAACACCAGGAAATGAATAAGAGACTCCATTATCCAGATGAACTACATAGTCTAGTACCGCAGATCCTGTCGTCGCATTAATGGGTGTTGCAATAATTTCACACTCGCCCTGCGGAAATGTACTAGACCCAAAAGAGAGTGTTGTCGAATTTCCTGCAGATAGTATTGCGGTTGCGATACTCCCATTGGTCGTATATAAGGAAACTGAAACATCAGGGCCCGATACTAACGTTACTTCAACAGCAATACTTCCTAAATATACCACTGTACTAGGACACGTTGGACATGTCGGACAATTTGGACACGTTGGACATGGACAAGTCACAGAAAAAATTGCAAAGGGGTATAAGCTTAGTAAGCTAGAAAAAAATAGACCTTGAAAAAGTGAAAAAAAATATTTCATCAAAGCTCCCATTATTGACTAAGGAATTGTAAAATTAACGGACTCTGTATTTCCTGGATTTAATGTATTAAATACCTGATCCACAAGAGTTCCAAGATTGACCGTGGAAACGTTTACTCTAACCACTGATTGAGAAACTGGCGATTGCCCATTTATTCCAATAATAATAATTCTCCAAATCCCTGTTAACGGAAATAGCTGAGTATAAACATACACGCCAGCTCCATTAGGAGGCAATGTAATACTACTATTATAATAGTTTCCATTTGGGTCCACAAAAGCATAGGTCAACTCAATTGTATTGCTACCAATCGTATCTCCATGGAAAAAAAACTGGATTCTCAGGTCATCGTCAAGATTGTCAGGAGGACAGGTAGGACAATCCGGACAAGTTGGACACGCACAATCCGTTGGACATTCGGGACAAACAGGATTTACAGGTTTAACTACTTTTATTTCGGGATCTTTACTATCTCTGCCAATGTAATAAGTACCAGCACCAGTCGCGGCAGCTAAGAGAACCGCACTAAGCAAATATTTTTTGATATTTGTCTTTGGACGTTCGCAAGAATTATCACAAATATCCTTATCCGAATCCTCTTCATAAGCTTCTGTGTACGCATCATCGTTATGAAATTCATTAGCCTGAATTGTGATAGGATGTATCAGAAAAAAACAAGCTGTCATACAACTTAAATACACATAAAAAAAAGACTTCATCATGCAAGCTCCTTTGTAAAAACATCTTTTATCCAATATCGAACAGGAAGTAAATATTTTTTAAAAAAAATTTATGTTTTTTAAGAAATTTACCCTCTGTAAAAAAGATATTAAAAATGCAGCCTTCTTCTTTCATACCCTACTTCTCTTACACAAAAGACATCTTCCCATATTAAACTTCACTCCCAAATCAGTTTGCCATTTGACTCATGACCTAATTATCGTCATCATTTTTGGGCTTCCATCGAAAGCTTATAAACAATGACAAGTGTAGCTGTTCTAGATCCACAACCTTTAGTTTGTCGTGTGCAATGCCTATGATTCGATTGGATTCGTTGTTCTTATATATTGCCAATGCATACGTGAGAAACCATAAAAGCTAATAATTGATTTTTGTCCTTTTTAATCATTCGCATAGACTTTTTGATTCATACATCCCAAACAACTTCTCAAAATATTTTTAATCCATCCATTTTTCTTGGAACCATGCATAATTTCTTTGGAATACTTTTGAACGCTTTTTTGGCATCATATCCGAAATATTAGCTATTTGTGGCCCAGCACCACCATCTTCAATAGCAAGCTCAGTCCCCTTCTTTGAGGGCCTCAATACTCATCATGATTCATGATAAGCTCTTTACTTCCATGCTCTAAAAAAAGACTAGAACCAGAACGCAGGAGTTCATCGTCTTCTAAACGAATATTAAAATAATCTCATCGCCCATCTAAACATCCTTTTTGTGGATAAAACACTTTTAAGCCAATTTTGATATAACGATGTTTGTAGGTAATAGTCCTTAGCAGTTTTTCCCAAAATTGTCTCAAGGTAGCAGAATCGTACCTGTGAACTAGCCATCGTCTCTATGTCTTACTCTAACCTGACAAAGGTTAAGACCTATTTGAGTATTTTTTCTGGTATGTAACCATTTCTTGCAGCGATTTCTCTGAATAAAAGCGAAAATCTTTCATGAGCGCATTCCTATTTAGTTTTTGTCGTAAAAAACGTTTTAAGGATGCGCTCTCTTTTTTTTATCTCATACACAACTTTCGATCACATCTCCGATTTCATAAAACAGAAATGATCCTTTAAAGAAGCCTATGGCTTAGATCCTTTAATCACGGAACATGAAAACCTGTGAAAGAAGATGTCCCAACTGCTACCGTAACACCAGGAAATGAATAAGTGACTCCATTATCCAGGTGAACCACATAGTCTAGTACCGCGGATCCAGTCACAGCATTAATGGGTGTTGCAATAATTTCACACTCACCCTGCGGAAATGTACTAGACCCAAAAGAGAGAGTTGTCGAATTTCCTGCAGATAGTATCGCGGTTGCGATACTCCCATTAGTTGTATATAAGGAAACTGAAACATCAGGGCCCGATACTAACGTCACTTCAACAGCAATACTTCCTAAATATACCACTGTACCAGGACACGTTGGACATGTTGGACATGTCGGACAAGTTGGACATGGACAAGTCACAGAAAAAATTGCAAAAGGGTATAAGCTTAGCAAACTATAAAAAAATAGACCTTGTAAAAGAGAAAAAAAATTTTTCATTAAAGCTCCCATTATTGTCTAAGGAATTGTAAAATTAATAGTCCTTGTGTTTCCGGGATTTATTGTATTAAATACCTGATCGACAAGAGTTCCAAGATTGGCTGTGGAGACGCTTACTCTAACAACCGGTTGAGAAACTGGCGATTGCCCGTTTATTCCAATAATAATAATTCTCCAAATCCCTGTTAGTGGAAATAGCCGCGTAGAAATATCCAAGGTTGCTTGAGAGGGAGTCAATGTAACACTATTATTATAATAGTTTCCGTTCGGATCAACAAAAGCATAAGATATCTCAATTGTATTGCTACCAATCGTATCTCCAAGGAAAATAAACTGGATTCTCAGCTCATCATCAAGAGTGTCAGGAGGACAAGTAGGGCAGGCCGGACAAGTGGGACACGCACAATCCGTTGGACATTCGGGACAAACAGGATTTACAGGTTTAACTACTTTTATTTCGGGATCTTTACTATCTTTGCCAATGTAATAACTGCCAACACCTGTCGCGGCAACTAAAAGAGCCGCACTAAGCAAATAGTTTTTGATGTTTGTTCTTGGACGTTCGCAGGAATTATCGCAAATATTCTCATCCGAATCCTCTTCATAAACTTCTGTGTACATGACATCGTTATGAGATTCATTAGCTTGAATTCTGATAGGATGTATCAGAAAAAAACAAGCTGTCATACAACTTAAAAACACATAAAAAAAAGACTTCATCATGCAAGCTCCTTTGTAAAAACATCTTTTATCCAATATTGAATAGAGAGTAAATGTTTTTTTTAAAAATATTCATGTTTTTTTAAGCCCCTTTCTCTCCGTAAAAAAGATAGTAAAGATGTGATCTTCTTCTTTCATAACCTACTTCGCTACACAAAAAACATCTTCCCATCTTTAAACTGCTCAAAAATCAAGTGCACCTCCAAGAGCAAGCTTTGACCTCGATGCCCTCCATGAATTATGATAAGTTCTTTACTTCCATGCTCTAAAAAAACAGAATGGGGTTGATCATCTTCTAAACGAATGTTAAAATAAATCTGATCAGCCCATATCCAAACGTACTTTTTGTGAACAAATTACTTTTGAGCCAAATGATATAAAGATTTTTGTAGGCGATAGTCCTTAGCAGTTTCTCCCAAAATTGCCTCTAGGGCTCTTAAGAGAGCTAAATTCCCTTGTACCTTAAGTTCAATAGCTTATTGCAACAATTCCTGATTCGCTTTGCGATAAATTTCCTCGAAAGGATTATTTTGTTCATTTATTGATGACATTTTTTCTGAAGAAAAGTGAGAATACTTCATAAGCGCAATCTCATTTAGTTTTTATCATAAAAAACATTTTAGAGATGCGCACGTTTTTTTTCATCTCACACAACTTTAAGAAGCCTATGGCTTATATCCTTTAATCACGGAACATAAAAACCTGTGAAAGAGGATGCCCCAACTGCTAACGTAACACCAGGAAATGAATAAGAGACTCCATTATCCAGATGAACGACATAGTCTAGTACCGCAGATCCTGTCGTCGCATTAATGAGTGTTGCAATAATTTCACACTCTCCCTGCGGAAATATACTAGACCCATAAGAGAGAGTTGTCGAATTTCCTGCAGATAGTATCGCGGTTGCGATACTCCCATTAGTTGTATATAACATCAGGGCCGGATACTAACGTTACTTCAACAACAATGGTTCATATATATACTGCAGTACCAGGACACGTTGGATATGTCGGGCATGGACAAGTCACAAAAAAAATAGCAAAAGGGTATAGGCATAGTAAACTAGAAAAAAATAGTCCTTTTAAAAGCGGAAAAAAATTTTTCATTCAAGCTCCTATTATGGCTAAGGAATTGTAAAATTAATAGTCCTTGTGTTTCCGGGATTTATTGTATTAAATACCTGATCGACAAGAGTTCCGAGAGTATCTGTAGAAACGTTTATATTAAGCACCGGTTGAGAAACAGGCGATTGCCCGTTTATTCCGATAATAATAATTCTCCAAATCCCTGCTAACGGAAATAGCCGTGTAGAAACAGTCACGGTAGCTTGATTAGGAACCAATGTGATACTATTATTATAATAGTTTCCGTTCGGATCAACAAAAGCAAAAGATATCTCAATTGTATTGTTGCCAATCGTATCGCCAAGGAAAATAAAGCGGACTCTCAGCAGATCATCAAGTCTTTCGGGAGGACAGGTAGGACAATCCGGACAACTTGGACACGCACAATCCGTTGGACAGTCAGGACAAACAGGATTTACGGGTTTAACTACTTTTATATCGGGATCTTTACTATCTCTGCCAATGTAATATGTACCAACACCAGTCGCTGCAGCTAAAAGAGCAGCACTAAGCAAATATTTTTTAATGTTTGTTCTTGGAAGTTCGCAAGTATTATCGCAAACATCCTCGTCCGAATCCTCTTCATAAACTTCTGTGTATTTGTCCTCATTATGAGATTCATTAGCCTGAATTGTGATAGGATGTATCAGAAAAAAACAAGCTGTTATATAGCTTAAAAACACATAAAAAAAAGACTTCATCATGCTATCTCCTTTGTAAAAACATCTTTTATCCAATATCGGATAGAGAGTAAATATTTTTTAAGGCATTTTCTTTCTGCAAAAAAGATAGTAAGGATGCGATCTCAATGTCCTTCATAACCGACTTTCTCTACACAGACGAGCAAAAGTAGTTTGATAAAACTTATCGCATTAAAGTAAAATCTTATTCAAACCGTAGCAACAAGTCTTTTGGATCTATTTGATGGTGATTAACTATGACAAAATCACTAGATTTTTTTCTTTCTTTGAAAGCACATTAAACCAAAATTCGAAGAATCGAATAAGATACTGGACAAGTACTTCTTCTTGACGAGACCATCGAGGAAAAGACCTATTCAATAAAAATGAAATAATTTATTTACTCCCATTCATATTAAAGGTGAGTGAGTTAAAGGTATCGATCACTTTTCAGAAATATTGTCAAAAGCTGTGTTTTGAACATCTAATAAAACATCCAACTTTTTGAAAATTAAACTGTATTTTTATATTAAAGACTTGTTCCCCATCTTTAAATTGCACACCTAAAATTAGTTTGCTAATCAACTCATGACCTTTACGCTATCGCTTTTGTGCTTTCATCGAAAGCTTGTAAAGCATGACAAGCGTGCTATTCTGGATCCACAGCCTTTAATTTGTCATGTGCGGGGCCTCGGTTGATTCAATTGAACTCGTTTTTCTTATATGTTGCCAATGCCTGGAAAATCATAAAAGCTAAATAATTATCTTTTTCTTGGCATCTTTCAAAATAGAAGACAAAAAAAATAATGCTCCATTTCAAAGCAGGGAGATCAGTTACATGGCTTGGTGGTGTTGAATGTGAAATGAAATAACTAAACACCTTCAAGTCAGAGATAGTAGCATTACAAATTGGCCCACTTCATATTAAATGGGAATAAGGTCATTTAAACAGTCAATTCTAGATTGAAGCGAGGGATGAAAAAAATCCAAGCGATTATCCCCTTCGGGAGAGATCAGTATTTTTACAAACAATGAAGTCAGCTGTGAATCATCATCACAATTTCTATCATAAAGATTGCCCTCTTGCATCTCTTTAAAAAACTTGATTGCAGCATACCTTGCTTTATCGGAGCAAATAGAAAAAGCTGTTTTATCTGCCTGTTTTTCTCTCCAATGGGAGAATAGGGCTAGCCCTGCAATTCCAGTGATCATTCCTAAGGAAGAAGCAGGTGAAAAAAAAGACTTAAGAGAAATTTTGGCTGTTGCAGGAAATAATTTAGCTAAAGCAAGAGTTGTGATGATACCAACGAATCCCTGAGCCAAAAAAAGGGTAAGAGTATCATTATGTTTTATATGGGAAATTTCATGCGCAAGAATAAATTCCTGAGTGTATTCACTCATATAAGCAAAAGCCTCTGGATCAATTGCGATTCCTGCTTTTCCTGGAAAAATTGTATTTCCCATTGCCTGAGCAATATTCCCTAAACCTCTTATTTCAACAATTTCTAAATTTTTTGTGATTTTTAATTTATCTGCTAATGCTTGTACTTTTGCTTCTAAAGATTGTCTTTTATTTGTAGGTAGAACTCTTGTATCTTCTTGAAAACGCAAGCGCCATGCAAAAATCCCATTTGAGGTTAGAGGAATTAATGAGGGAAATACAGCAATTGATAGATTCATAAAATGATTCATTTTATCCTTTAAGCTTTAGAATTAAAGCGTAAATTATACAAATCGATCAATAAAAGTAAAAATAAAACACGCCATTAGTTATTTGACAAGCAAAAGCTTGATATACTAATTCCTCTTTTACTTCTTGTAGATTACTCAATTAACCCCATCACTTCAAAATTAACTTCCAGAAGTTTATCTGCATAAGGTGTCATAAAAAAATCTTGATATCCCCACTCTGGATGAATGTATAGAATGCCTTTTTCCCCAATTTTTCGCCCTACTAGACCTTCTTTGAATCCTCGAATCGCTCTTTTTAAATCTACTTTATCGAATACAACCTCACCATTCCGAAGGCGAATTTGATAGTTCAATAATGGAATATCTTCTCGCTTGAGTATTTCCCCATTACCTTCCTTTATTTTTCGATAATAAAGACGCTCTTTATTTAAAGTGAGTAAACAGGGATCTCGATCCGTATCAAATTTTAGAAAATACTGAGTTGCTGCTTCACATTCTCGTTGATGTTGTTTCTGATAGATATTCCACGATAGCCTATGCAACAGCTCTTTCATTTTAGGATTGTTCATCTCAAAAGGCCTTTTCCCTTCTAAAAAACTTCTTAAATGCTTTTCAACATTTTTGAAAGTATACAGTTCATCATAATGTCTAAAAAAAGCTCAGTTTACATATCCTATATCGTGGTAATGCAACTTTTGGACCCTTCGATAGTCCTCTTCCGTCATTTCTGCTATGTCTTTAGGACATTCTTCTTCTATAAGCGGAGGGAGCGATTCTGTGGAATTTTCTACGTCCAGTAATTCCACCTCTGCAACAAAATAAACTCCACCATCAAAATTTGCACGCATACCATAACCTACATTTGGATGAATAAAAAGTTTTCGCTTTTCTCCAACTTTCATTCCCAAAACGCCATGTCCAAAACCAGGAATCATTTCTGATAAATTCAACTTGGATGGTTGGAGCAAGGCATAGGTATTAGCCACAACGTCCCCATTCGGTTTTGATATGAAATAATGCATGAGCACATCCAAGCTTTTTGGAGTAATGATCTTCTCTCCTTGTCCTTCTTCTAAAGTTTGGTAGTAAAGCTTTTGAGGAACAATCGATTTGCACTCCTGTCGTTTAGCAAGAGTCTCAAAAAATGCATCAGCCTCTTTTTTAGAGCTTGTTTCGCTTTCCATTTTTGTTCTACACAAAATAAGGCGTCTTCAATGTGCCTTTTAAGCTGTTTATATGAGGATAGTGCCACCAAAGCCTCTTCTGCTTCTTTGATTCCTTCCAAAAAAGCATCTAAATTTTCACGAATTGGTTGTTCAAGATGCTCCCATAAGCATGAAGCAACCAATTGAGCCATACAGAGCTTCTCTTCTTCGTTAAAGTCATAAAAAGAAATATCCAAACTCTCATCTTTTATTCAATTGGCTTTAAAACCATATCTAGCAAGAACTTTTTCTAAAAATTTTTCAGACTGCAAAAGCTTATGCACATTTATTTGTGTATTCTCATAACTTTTTATTAAGCTTTTACTTTCTTCAAGTGAAGGATCCATGCCACAAATGAAGCGTGGGGCATAATTTTCTAGTGAATCTGAACTTCCACCTAATATTTGAGAAAGATCTTTTTCTTCGTCTTCATATGTTCTATAACCTAGGCTGGGTTCAGCTGACTGCTCTACGCTTGAAAACAGATCATTGTCTTCCTGAAATGAGTAAAATAAATCTGATGATTCAAAAAAAACCGAAGCTTTTTGGGGACATTTTGCAGAGGTCCAATAAAGACTATCAATGAAATCGCAACGGCTTCCTAGCAAAGAATTTTGTGATCCAAATCCAAGCAATATTCCGATCAACACGTTATTATTTTTTGTAATAGTCCCTAGTTTTTGGTTGAGTATTCCTTTTTGCAGTCACCGCGAATTTGAAAAAGAATGCCGCCAAGTTAAAATAATCATTTATTTTTACTCAAACAAATTAAAATAAATTCCATAAGACACCCTACGTCTATTTCTTTCTTTAAATGGACAAAATTCTCCCTTCTTTAAGACGCTACTTCTCAATAAAGCTTTATTCGCTTATAATGATTTCTCAAAATTAATCGTTCTTAACATTATGGCTGTCTTAATATGATGATTCCAAAAAAAGTTCTCCATTTTCTTGTTGCTTTTGCTGCACTTTCTTCAACCATTCCGCTAGCAGCAGAGCCTTCTCTTTTCAGAAGTCAACCAGAAAAAATTCATGTGAATAACCGTGTTCTTGCCACTACCAATGGAAAGATCATTACAGTCATGGACGTGATGAAAAAAATGGATATTGTTTTTTACCGCAATTTCCCTGAATACGCCTCTTCAGTCCCTGCAAGGCTTCAATTTTATCAAACAAACTGGAGCGATGTTCTACAGGATCTGATAGATAAAGAACTGGTCATGGCTGATGCGGAAGAGATGAAACTTCCTTTGACAAATGGCGACGTTCGACAGGAGATGGAAGAAATATTTGGTCCAGACATTATTCACAATCTCGATAGAGCCGGCCTTACTTACGATGAAGCTTGGAATTCAATCAAGGGTGATATTATTATTCGCCGTATGCTTTACTATCGCGTAAATACCAAAGCACAAGCGCAGGCCACCCCGCAAGCCATTCAAACGGCTTATGAGCAATATGCCAAAGAAAACGTTCGCCCCAAGGAATGGACATATTACATGATTTCTGTTCGGGATGAGCAGGACGAGAAAGGCGCAAAGATTGCCAATCAGATTTATCAACAGCTCCAAAAAACTCCAGTCAAAATTGAAACGCTGCAGGATAATCTGAAGAAATGGCTAGGCGATAACATCGCTCAAGTAAACGTTTCGACCAAGTTCTCCCACATGGAAAACGAAGTCTCGGATGAGAATAAACAAATTCTAGCGACACTTTCCCCCGGTAATTACAGCAAACCTATAGCCCAAAAAAGTCGCGCGACGAAATCAACTGTCTATCGTTTATTTTATTTGGACTCGATGAATCCAGGAGGAGCACCTCCGTTTGATGAAGTTAAAGACGAGATTAAAAGTTATTTGACTGATGAAGCGATTAGCAAGGAAACAGCTTCGTATTTAGAAAGGCTAAGAGCCCATTTTGGCGTCGATAAAATCAATGCACGTGAAACACTCCCTGCAGATTTTGAACCCTTTTCTTTAAACTAGTTGTGATTTATGCCGCTGTATAAACCAAATGAATTATTTGCTTTTTTGAATTCTTTGGGGATTCGACCGAAGAAAGGCTTGTCGCAAAATTTTTTAATCGATGGAAACATTATCAGGAAAATCGCAGCGACAGCCGCAGCCTCGTCGGATGATGTGATCCTTGAAATTGGCCCAGGCCCTGGCTCACTTACCGAATGCTTGCTTGAAACAGGAGCTCAAGTCATTGCTGTGGAAAAAGACAATCAGTTAGCGGAAGCACTGATTCGTTTGCAAACACCCGCTCAGACCCTGCAAGTGCATTGTGAAGATATCTTGAAGTTTCCGATTGAGAGTGTCTTCAAACAAGAATTGAAGGCTGGCAAAAAAGCTAAAGTGATCGCAAATCTTCCGTATCATTTAACATCGTCTATTTTAGCAGAACTTGCCCCCTTACATGCATATTTTTCAACAATCACTGTCATGGTACAAGAAGAGGTCGCCCGCCGCTTTACTGCAATGCCTGGATCGCGCGAATTTAGTGCTTTTACGTTATTTCTCAACTTTTTTTCAAATCCTGTCTACAATTTCAAGGTGGGCAAACAGTGTTTTTATCCAGCTCCAAAAGTCGATTCTGCAGTGATGACACTTCACCTGAAATCCCCACCACAAGTTGATCAGCAAGGTTTTTTTACTCTAACAAGAAAAGCGTTTGAGCAAAGAAGAAAAATGATTAAAAGTGCTTTAAAATCTATCTATGAACCAGAAAAGGTCATGCAAGCATTAGAGGGAATTGGAATAAATCCTCTCGTAAGAGCAGAAGATTTGAGCCTTGATGATTACTTGAAGTTATTTGCTATTTTAAAGAAAACAGAAGGTTAAGCGGCCGCTGCTGCAGCTGCAGGATGCCGTTTGTTGAAAAGCTTTGTTGTACAAATTTTCCATGTGCCTTTTATACATGTCACACGTCTCTCTACAAATTCTTTCACTGCACTTTTTTGCTGAATTTTTAAATTTTTTCTAAAGCGTTTATTGCAATAAATTCCAATCCCAACGCTTACTAGCGAGAGAGTAACACCTCCCACCATCAATCCATAGGCCACAGGAGCTGCAGGAGTAAAAAGCAAAACAAACCCGCCTACAATACCAAAAAGACAAGAGCTGATTAACAACGAACGAATTGCAATCTGTGAAATCGTTTGTTGTTTCATCGATTTCACTATTTTTGATAGCTTCTGTACGGATTTTTGTTTTTCAAGTTCTGTAGATTCCGATTTTTTGAGTACTTCTTGCGCATTTTTCCAGGCCGTCGCTAACTTGTCCCTGAGTTGCGCAGGATCTATCCTAAACTGTTTTCTTAAAAACCGATTATTTTTATTTTCCAAATACTCAAAGAGCGGTCGAAAATCTTCGATTTGCTTTTTGTCTGAGGTCGACTGAACTTTTTTGGAAAGCTGGCGTAGAGTCCAAGCACTCTCCACAAGGCCTTTTGCATAAGCAATGGCTGTTGCCACCGAAAGGGCCAAACTCACCGCAAATAGGGGTGTTGTCCATCGAATAGCGTGCAACGAAACCGCCCCAACTCTTTCTAAGCCATGCGCAAATGTAGCTATGCACTCCCCAATAATACCGACATCGGCAACGATTTGAAGAAGAGCATCTATTTTTTCACTAATCGGTCTTTTGATACTTTGGATGAAATTCACAAGGATATCATAAATTGCAAAAGGAATGGCAATAATAGGTAGCAACTTGATCGCATTAAGAACTTGGTAAACAAATTTGGATTTTAACAAAAAACCCAGAACGGCTTGACTCACATTTTTTACTAAATTTAATAATCCATTAGTCATTCCACTTAATTTGGTAAAAGAGGAAAAAACCCCACTTGCCATGGTCACAATATATTCCAAATACTGAAGCTTAAGAGGAATCTGAGTATTGTGTACTTGCTGAAAAAAAGCGGCAATTTTTAAAAAAGGAATTTTCGAAAAAGCGATAATTTTCTTTTTTAGATTAGCACGTGGTTTATCACAATTAGAACTAGTTTCATTTTGTGATTCCAAATGGGGCAATGTAGCAAATAATGAATCAATATGCATAGTTAAAATAAAATAATTTAAGAAACGATTTTATTTTAACTATGCTTTTCAGTCAATTAATTTACAATCTCCAATTTTTATAAATTAATTAAACAGGTGATGGATTTCTTTCCTCAAAACCTTTTTGATGCCAATAAGGATAGATCGGAGTCCGCGCACTTGCCACATCTAATTTTTTTACCTGCTCAGGAGTTAAATTCCAGCCCACAGCACCAAGATTATCTTTTAACTGCTGTTCATTGCGAGCACCAATAATAATGTTGACTACTGTTGGTCTCTGTAAAAGCCAATTTAAAGCCACCTGAGGAATTGTTTTACCCGTCTCCTTCGCGATCTCATCGAGAACGTCCACCACATGATAGAGGTACTCATTTTCAACTGGAGGCCCCATATCGCCAGTGGCTGGCAACCGGCTATGAGCAGGCAAGGGCTGCCCCCGGCGAACTTTACCTGTCAATCGCCCCCAACCTAAAGGACTCCAGACCGTTAAGCCAACCTTCTGATCTAAGTTTAAAGGCATCAATTCCCACTCATAGTCTCGTCCGATTAGAGAATAATACCCTTGATAAGCTACATAACGCGCCCATCCATATTTTTCTGAAACGGCCAATGACTTCATAAGATGCCATCCTGAAAAATTGGAGCATCCAATGTAGCGAATCTTTCCACTTTTAATGAGATTATCTAATGCACTTAAGGTTTCTTCGACAGGTGTCATGGCATCAAATCCATGCATTTGATAAAGATCGATGTAATCAGTTCCGAGACGTTTCAGACTGTTTTCACACGCATTGATTAAATGATAGCGGGAGGATCCCACATCGTTTGGATCCGAACCAAACCGAAATGTCGCTTTGGTTGAAATCAGAATTTTATCTCGCCGCCCTTTAATGGCCTGCCCAAGAACCTCTTCAGATAGGCCATTTGAATAAATGTCCGCGCTATCAAACATATTGACTCCGCTTTCTAAGCAAACATCAACTAAACGAGAGGCTTCCTTTACATCAGTCTCTCCCCATGCTTTAAAGAATTCGGTTCCTCCGCCAAAAGTAGCGGTTCCAAAACTCAAAACGGGCACCTTAAAACCTGAAGATCCTAATTGCCTATATTCCATACGATCTTCTCCTAACGTCTTCTAAATTGAAATACGAGTCCTCCAAAAAATAGCAATATGCACACAATGGCAAAAATTTTTGTGGCTTTGTGCCAAAATAATAATTCACCAAATGATTGTTTTATCCAGAACGACCAGCTCGCCGAGAGCTCCTCATAGGCTTTTACGGGCACATATTTTTTAAAGGCTCCTTCCCGATCTGTCAAACAAACTTGCCCAATCGTTTGTCCTTTTTGAATGGGAGGTTCCAAATTCAACCATTCAACCGCACACTGGACTTGAGGTTCTTCGGCGGAAAAGTAGGAGATCTTGACATCCTCATCCAAATAGGCTTTTAAGGGTTGAGAAGCCCAATTAGGTTTTTGTGTAAATTTTTGAATGCCTTGCCTTAAAAGCAACCGTTCCACTTTTGGTTGTTGAAAAGCTGTCTCAAATAATTTAATGGCATCTTTAAAAAGCTGGTCCCTCTCTTTTGTTTTTAGTAGGACCGCAATTAAAGTTCGATCTTTATCTCTAGCAGCCACAACTAAATTATGCGCGGCGAGATTGGTGTAACCTGTTTTAGCACCAAGAGCTTTAGCATAATAAAATTTACCCTGCTTAAGCAAAGGATGATTTTGAACTAAGACAGAAGATTCTTGCTTATTTGTTTTAGGCCTTGTGTATTTAACCGTTCCGAACATTTTACAAAATGCAGGAATGCTGAGCGCTTCTTTTGCTAAAAGCGCCATATCATATGCCGTTGTTTTATGTTCGGGGTGGTGCAAGCCATGCGGATTATGAAAAGTCGTGTGCTGACATCCTGCTTGTTTCGCATAGGCATTGAGCTGATCCACAAAATCAGGAACCGTCCCTCCCACGTATTGCGCGATAACATTCGCGGAATCGTTAGCAGAAACCAACATGAGACCGTGAAGCAGATCCTCTAAAGAAAGTTGCTCGCCTTTCATGATTCCCATATGGGTTCCCCCGGGAACTAACCAATAAGCTGGCAAGGTATAGTTCGATTTCCTTTTCGCTTCTTCAGTCACCCATCCAATGGAATCTTGCTCCGCAGTGACAATAACGTCTAATTTGTCTGAAAAAAATTTAAGAACAAAAGCGGCTGTTGCAATTTTTGTAATACTTGCAGGGAAATAAGAGGTGTGAATATTTTTTTCATAAAGAATTTTTCCCGTTTCTGCATTCATTAAGATTGCAGCTTCCGCTTCCACAAAAACATCAAGCGTATTTGAAAAAAGGGAATTTGAGAAAAATAATAAAGAGATAATCAAATAATAAGTAAGTTTAAGCATCCTTATAAAGCATTTTGGGTTCTGGTTTTGCCTACTTTACTTGAAAAGCAAAAGAATTCCAACTCAAAATGTATCATCTAAAAACACGCTTTACCCAATAATTTTTTCTATTCGTGTAATAAAATGGCTCATTTCGAGCTTATTTTGAGTTTCGAAAGTCTATTTTACCAATTGGCACCGAAGTTGCTTTATTTGATTTAGGTAAAGGCATTATGGAGATAGATATGAATAAGCTAGCTCTGTTAGATGAATACTTTAAAAAATACACGGAGAATCTAAATCATTGGATTCCCGATGGAATTATTCCAGTCGATCTTTTTCTACTGACTGAGTTTGATCTTTTGGATTCCTTTTTCGAGGAAAAAAATCCAGCAGCTTTAACTCGCTATTTTCACGTTGTAGAATCTCAAGATAAAATCACTCTTATCAATGAGCATTTTGTTGTTTGGATCATCCCTGAAAAGTTTGAAAACACGACCAAAACACTGACTTTGATTGCGCTTAATTATCCGGAATCTCTGACGCTTGAACTCGGATTTCTAGCATCGGGAGTCTATAATACTTCCCGTCTTGTTCTTAGAATTCTTGAAAAATTTTTACATGAAATCCAAGAAAATGAAGATTTTATTAAAGCGATACAAGAGACAGATACGCCTCCTTCTTCAGAAGCAACCTAGGTCGTATATTTAATAAGAGTTAGACAGTTGCAATCCCTTTCTCTATGATAATTGACTTCATCCATGATTTTCAAAATGAAATAAATGCCGTATCCGCCCAAGATTTGCCCCCCGCTGGGAGTGTTGGTCAATAACTTATTTGCATTTGCTAAAGGATTATAGGGAATTCCGTGATCTTTGATGAGAATTTGCATGCCCGTTTTTTTGACAGGTGCACATAAAATTTCAATGGTCCCTTTTTGATCTTCAGGGTAACCATAGGTAATGATATTGACTAAAGCCTCTTCCATGGCCAATTCAACTTTAATTGCATCATCCGAATTCACTCCAAATGCGAATGCGTTTTCTTTAACAAAACGCAGCATGTTATAGAGCTGATCCAATTCAGCGGGAAAAGTTTTAGCAATATTATTGTCTCTGCTACCAGCTATTGCTGACATAATCTACAATCTTTTGACTTATGGCTTTGTTTAAAGGTTCCCATACAGCATCTCGAGCTGAGTCAACATCACTCAACTGGCCGAGGGAAAAAATATTAATGCCGTGAAGATTTAAGTAGTAGTCATGATCGAAGTCTGCATTCGTTTCAATTAGAGCAGGGCCTAAAATATAATTTCCTGTGTCATTATCCAGTAAAGCAATCTCCACTTTTGCCCATAAACGAGTCTCCGTCGGAATCACCGAATTTGTGAGCTTTCCTCGTTGTTTTCGATAATAACGGAATCCTATATTTTCATCACGTAAATCTACAATTTTAACTATGAGAGATAAATCGCCTTGATTTGTGACGTATAGGTAGCAATCACTATTGCATAGTTCACGTACAATCGCAGATGTTAAAGCCCCATCCTTATCCCCTTGTACATAAGGGACAGAAATTGTTTTCATTGAACTGCAGGGCCCCGCTGCTATGCGATAACCACAGCCTGTCATCAAGATGAGCAGGAAGACCCAGCAAAATAGTTTAAGACTCTTTTGTGTCATCTTGCTTACCCGAAGCTGCTGTGAGCTCTGGACAAGCTCCCAAAACAAAAAGTCGTTTACGGCATCTTTCAGCAATTTCTGTGCCAGGAAACTTTGCAATTGTATTTTGGTAATAGATAATCGCCGCTTTTGGATGCCCTTTTCTTTCGTAGAAAGACCCTGTTTCAAACAAGCCGTGTGCGTAGATTTCTTTAATTTTTAGCACATTAGCTTCCACTTCAAGCAAGCGCTCTTCCCCAGGAAAATCCCTTTCAAATTTACGCTTATTTACATCGGCAAATGCCAAAATATCAGGATTTTGAAGTTCTACTGCGCTTTGTTCCAGGTAAACTCTCGAAATAGCAACATAACTTTCTGGAGCAAGTTCGTGCTTGGGAAAACGACGAATTAAAAGGTAAAAACTATCCACGCTTTCACGAAAATCTTTGAGCTCCCATAAGTATAAGCCTTTACAGTAAAGAGCTTTAGCCGCGATATCTTGGGAAGGCATTGCCGCTGTCACTTCATCGTAAATTTGCAAAGCAAGAGATTCACCAGATGCCCATTTAGGAAGTCGTTTGGTCCCCAAAAGATGCCTTCGAGCTCCTTCACGGAATTTCTCAGCAATCGCAAACTTATACTCAATGGCTTCTTCAAAGTGCTCAGGGCATCCTTTAGCAGATAAGTATTCAGTAAAATATTGGTTAGAAAAATCAAATTCATCAAGATGAAAATTTGCAATTCCTAAAAAGAAAAGAGCCTCTTGTGCCCATGAAGAAGAAGAAAAGTTTGAAACAACCACTGTAAATTGTTTAACAGCTTCATGCCAATTTTCTTCATTGTAAGCTTCAACACCCAAGTTGTAATGCACGTGCATAGGCTGTGTCGCAAGTTCTTTTGCATCAACAAAACGTCCGTCTTTAAAAACATAGGCTGCTTCTAAGCTAGAAATTCCCGCTATTGAAAGCAATACACATAATAAACATCTAAATATTTTCATCTTAATGACTTCCCAATTAAATAAATACTAAAGTCTAAATTAGTCAAAACTTCCTGTCAATCTCCTTGAACATCTTTAATCGCAGCTAACTGCAAAAGCTCTTCTTTTAATTTTAAATTAAACAAAATTCCGGAAGACACATCGATATGCAATGTGGCTAATTCACGTGTTCCAATCATAAAATTGAGTTCAACAGGCATATCACCCCGATGTTCGGAAAAGATTTTTTTCATTTTCAGAACTTGGCTATGTCTCACCTTTTCCATATCGAGGATGACGACACATTTTCTTTCTTTTGGAGGTTTAACAGGCTCCGGCTGTTTGGATGGCGCTACATTTTTTGTCATGCTGCCTCCTTTATCTTGACCAGCAGTTTGCGTACTTTTTTGAGGGTATGTTCTAGTTGCCTGAAATTTTGCGCGATCGTAGGCTTTATCACAAGCTTCAATCATGGCTTCATCCACTTTAGATAGATCATCTAGCCAACGACAAGAAAGTCGCACCGCCTCTTCTTTTTTGTCCATTTGCAAGACGACATATAAAGGCTGATTTTCTTTAAGAAGCTCCCCTTTTTGCTCGTATAGATCCGGCCAAATGGGCAGTTCATAACTTTCAATGCCATCGCTTATCCGCAGAATCGCAAACTTCTTTTGCGTTTTAGCCGATAAACGGAGCTGCACAGATTCGATAATCACAGCGGATCTAAAAACAGCATCATTTCCTAGCATATCGATCGCGGAAAAATTCACGCAGGATAAACGCTGCATATATTCTTGAAAGCTGTCTAAAGGATGCCCAGTCAGAAAAAAACCTAACAATTCTTTCTCTTTCAACAGGATGTTCTGCTTTGAAGTCGGATTCAGCACGTTTGGAGCAAAGCTAAACTTAGCCTCTGAGGTAGCTCCCATTAAGTCAAAAAATGTTAAAACCCCTGACTGCTCTTCCCGCTTCTCTTTCAAGGCTGTTTCATACATTGGATCAATACTTTGACGTAAAGCATCCCGAGACCATCCTGTAAAATCGAAACTCCCTGCATCCACCAGGTTTTCAATACTCTTTTTTCCCACTTTTTTTAAATCGATCCGTTTAAAAAATTGATAGAAGTGAGTAAAAGGACCGCTACGGTTACGTTCTTGCACAATTGCCTCTACGACCCCTTCTCCGACCCCTTTAATCCCCTTCATGGCAAAGCGGATCCCTTGTGGTGTTGCAATAAAAGTGGATCCTGCTTCGTTAATATCTGGAGGAAGAATTGCAATTCCCATGGTTTGGGCTTCTCGAATAAACTTCGCCACTTTGCTTAAGTCATCACTATCACACGTCATTAAAGAAGCCATCCATTCTCTCGGATGATTCGCCTTTAAATAGGCTGTCACATAGGAAAGATAACCGTAAGCTGCCGCGTGGGACTTGTTAAATCCATAGGCCGCAAATTTTTCCATTTTATCAAATACGAGCATGGAAGTAGTTTCTTCAATCTCATTTTCAAGAGCTCCTAAACGGAATTTTTCTCGCTGTTGAGCCATTTGCGCCATGTCTTTTTTCCCCATAGCTCGCCGAAGCACATCACCCTCACCAAGTGAATAGCGCGCAAGCTTACTGGCAATTTGCATGACCTGCTCTTGATAGACCATAATTCCATAGGTTTCAGCCAAGATGTCTTTCATCCAAGGGTGGTCATTTTCAATAGGCTCGCGTCCGTGCTTACGATTGATAAAGGAAGGAATCATATCCATTGGACCCGGACGATAAAGCGCACCAACCGCAATAATCTCTTCAAATTTGTCTAAGTGCAGCTGCCTAGCCAAATCTTGCATGCCGGCAGATTCAAGCTGGAACACACCTAACGTTTTTCCTTGGTTAAGCAAATCAAATGTCCGCACATCATCAAGCGGCAGGTTCACCCAGTCGATTAGCTTCCCTGTACTAACACTCACTGATGCGACACATTGCTGAATCGCTGTCAAAGTTTTGAGCCCCAAAAAGTCCACTTTCAGCATGCCCACCATTTCCACAGGCTTCATAGAATACTGGGTTGCCGGCATGTCTGAATCTTTCGCATTGCAAATGGGAATGATCGAAGATAAGGGTGCCCCACTAATAATGATCCCTGCTGCGTGAATCCCTGTACTGCGGATAGACCCTTCTAATTTTTTCCCAATGTCAATAATGCGCTTAGCGTCTTCATCTGTTTCATACATCGCACGCAAATCAGGATCTTTTTCCAGCGCTTTTTCAAGAGTAATGTTTAAATCCTCTGGAACAAGTTTAGCAATCTCGTTGACCTTAGAGAGGGGCACACTTAGCACACGGCCGACATCCTTAATGGCCATACGCGCTTTCATTGTACCGAACGTAATGATCTGGGCAACATTATCCTTTCCATATTTTTCCAAGGTATATTGGATCACATCTCCGCGCCGATCCATGCAAATATCTACGTCGATATCGGGATAAGAAAGACGCTCAGGATTAATAAAACGTTCGAAGAAGAGATGAAAGCGCAAAGGTTCAATATCGGTCACACCGATTAGGTATAAAACGATTGATCCCGCTCCAGAACCACGTCCTGGTCCCACAGGGATCTGATTTCTTTTTGCCCAATTGATAAAATCCCATACGATCAGCAAGTAATCGCTCATTTCTTTTGGAACGATGATTCCCATTTCATATTCCAATCGCTCTCGTACAATTTGCGTGGGATCTTTATCAGGGAAAAGCTCTTGGATCTTTGCAAGCTTATCCGCATCATAACGTTTCTTAATCCCTTCTTCGCATAGGTCCCAAAGATACTTTTCAACAGCTTGCGCTCGCTCTTCCTTGGTATAGCTTTGTCCTTCCAAAAAGGGCGGGACATACACAGGATAATGTTTTGTTTTAAAATCGAGTT
Organism: Parachlamydia sp.; assembly: GCF_050255895.1. Taxonomy (NCBI): domain Bacteria; kingdom Pseudomonadati; phylum Chlamydiota; class Chlamydiia; order Parachlamydiales; family Parachlamydiaceae; genus Parachlamydia; species Parachlamydia sp. Next base: position 11,237 of record NZ_JBFWIR010000029.1, on the reverse strand, counting down.
GAACGTGACATTTTTCTGCGATTTCTAATGTTGATGCAAGCGCCTGAGGAAGATCTTTAAAAACTTCTTGCATTTGCGTGGGTGATTTAAAATAACATTCATGAGAAGAATAAACACGTCGCTTGGGGTTCAGCTGCCGAAATTTAGGATTCCCCATCGCATCTTTTTCTAAGATTTCACAAGGTTCGCCCGATTGCACATTCAATAAAATCTCATGCTCTCGCCAATCTTCGCGTTCGATATAGTGGCTGTCGTTTGTCGCAACTAACGGAATACCAAACTCTTGAGAAAGTTCAACTAGAGCTTGCGTCACCTTGGTCTGTTTCTCAATGTATTCTTGATAGTTTTGAAGCAACCATGTCTCTTGATAAAGGCCATCTCTTTGAATATTTTCTTCAGACATCGTATGTCTTTGAACTTCTAAATAATAGTCTTCGCCAAATAAATCCTTGTACCAAGCTAGATGCTTTCGGATGCTCTCAGGAGTTCCCTGCAGAATTTCACTTGATAGCCGACTACTTAAACATCCTGACAGACAGATTAGCCCCTCTTTATATTTCTCTAAAACTTCATGGTCGATTCGCGGGTGGTAATAAAAACCCTCCAAAAATCCAATAGAAGAAAGTTTGCAAAGGTTTTTATACCCCTCCATGCTTTTTGCAAGAAGAGTCAAATGAAAATCAGAACGGTTTCCTATTTTCTTACGATCGAGCCGTGATTCTGGAGCAACGTACACCTCACACCCTAGAATAGGCTTAACTTGCGCACCCTGACATGCTTTAAAAAATTCAACAGCACCATACATATTCCCGTGATCTGTTAGGGCAACTGCCGGCATTTTAAATTCAGCCGCTTTTTCAGCAATTAGATTGATAGAAGCCGATGCATCCAAAATCGAGTATTGTGAATGAACGTGTAATGGGACCCACATAAAAAACCTTTAAACTTCATTTGATGACGAAAAAAGAATACCAAAAAGCGATTTTGAATGTTAGGTTTTATCTCCCGATTCCATCAATAAATATTTCTATAATAAACAATCATCGACTACAATTATCCTTGTATAAGGATTATATTTTTAATAAAAATAAGCAGGTCAATTCCACAATTTGACCAACTTAAATAAGTAATTGCATAATATAATAAAAACCAACACTTAATAATAATTATGGGCTCCCCTATGCAACCATTGCGACAAAGTGGATAACATGAAGTTCCTCCTTCACCACCCTCTGTAAGCTCACCCCAAGAGAAGGTGATCCGTAGTGGTAAAAGCTATTCAAAGCTGGGGGAAAAAGCCAGCGAAAGTTCGACGGAAGCAAATAAGAAATTACGAACTTCTGTTTCTGTGAATAAAGAAGCTATCGCCTTACTAAAAAAAGAAGCGGGAAAGACATCTGCTCAAATTGAAAGAAAGCCCTTTAAAGCTTCAAAATCGTTTGAACAAAGATTTGCATCTTAAAAAAAAAGAATCGGCAATTTCATAAAAAGATTTAATCACTTTTCTAAAAAAGGTATCGAATAAATCAGAAAAGACACAATCATCTAAAAAAACGGGCGCTCCAGTTTCTAGCGGAAGAACAGATGTTTCAGATAAGCAACTCCGAAAAATGGAGAAAGAAGAAGTCGAATCATTTCTTAATCCCCATCTTTTGGAAGACATCGCCTCTGCAAATGAAGATAACAAACGGGGTTCATTAGTCGATGCAATTATTCAAAAGCTGCAAGATTCGAAGGGCATCAACCTTGTGGGCAAACGTGCTTTTGTACAAGAATGCGCTATAGAAGCTTATTTTGCGAAATGTGCCGAAAAGCTCTGCTCTGATTATCAATATGCTTTTAGGAAAGATTCAAATCAAGCAAGGAGAAACGCACTAAGAGACTTAAGTGGGGCGCTAACCACAGTCCTGACAATTGATTTTCCAGATATTGCTGTTAAAGACTTTGCAAAGAAGGCTGGGCAAGCTCTTGATCAAGCAAGAAAGAAGCGGAATACAAAAAAGGAAGCATTAATCAAAAAGCAAGCCGTGGTAGGGCTTGCTTTTTTAAATTTAGGCCAACTTTGTTTCTGCTCTAGCAAGGCGAGGATTCTTCGTCGCATTCCAGAGAGGAACAAGAGCAAGCATCGAGATCCCACAACAGATCATCATGGAAATGAAATAACCTTCCCAACCCATTTCATCTGTAATTTTTCCCATTGGATATCCTGCACAAGCCGCTCCCATATAAGCGCAAAATCCCACAAATCCTGTGGATGTGGCAGCCGCCTCTTTATGTGACAATTCCGCAGCTGCAACACCGATGAGCATTTGAGGTCCAAAAATGGTAAAGCCTAGCATGAAAATCGAAAGGGCATCTAAAATCACAAATCCTTCAGGAACAAGCCAAAATGCCAATACAGACAACATCATACCTCCTGCAAACAAAACATTTACAGGACCGCGTCTAGCCCCGAAAATCCGGTCGGAACTCCACCCTGCACATAAGCTTCCCACAAAGCCACCCACTTCAAAGAGAGAGATGCAGGCATTTGCACCCATACGGCTATATCCCTTTTCATCTAGAAGATACAAGACCGTCCAGTCGTTTACCCCGGTTCGCACAACATATACAAAAAAATAAGCGAAACCAAGCATCCACATGTACCAATTTTTCAAAACATACTCGACCAAGATTTCTTTCGTTGAAAGTTTTTGCTTGTCTTCATTAGCACCAAAACCAGAGTAATCTTTTCTAAAATCCTCAATCGCAGGAAGCCCTAAAGATTGGGGTGTATCGCGTAAACGATTGATCAGAAAAACTCCCCCTAGAATGCAGATGATACCGGGAACGTACATCGCATATCTCCAACCCAAGAAATGTAGGCAAGCCCCCACAATCCACGGAATTAAAAATGCACCCACATTATGGGAAACACTGCATGTGGACCACCAAGATCCTCTTTCAGAATGAGAATACCAATGCGTTAAAAAGCGCGCACATGGGGGCCAGCCAAAGCCTTGAAACCATCCATTTAATCCCCAAAAAATAGAGAAAAGAAAAATCGAAGAGGAAAAACCGAACAAGATATTGACCACACCGGTCATCATTAATCCAAGCGCCATAAAATATCTAGGATTGGAACGGTCAGATAATATCCCACTTGCAAATTTGCTTATTCCATAGGTGATAGAAAAAATGCTCCCCAGGATCCCTAATTGCGTTTTATCAAAATGCAATTCTTGAGCCAAATCAGGCATGGCAAAGGTGAAGCTTTTTCGAGTGAAATAATAGAGTGCATACCCCACAAACATTGAGTACAGAATCCGAATTCTCCAATAATTGTATGATTTTTCAACTTCTTGAGAATCTTGAATCGGCTCAATATAAGGCGCAGGTTTTAGTAAATTTAATATAGAGGCCACGCGCATCTCCTTTTTACAACATCTATCGAGCTTTCGCTCAACTTTTCCTTTATTTCTGTCGCTTTGATGCGAGACGAAAAAGAAAAACTTTAACATAATACTTTAAATTTTTAAAGAGGAAAATCCTTTCCATTTTAAATTCAAAAATATTTTGGTTACAAAAAACCCAACAAATGTCACTTTTTAATCTTCTCGTTCATTTTTATTCAAGCCTTTCTCACATTTTTTGCGGATCCCGTGAGTCTTCTATTGACGGCTGCACGCAGATATGCTAGAAAATCAGCGACGGAAAAAAGACAACGCTAGGGAATGTCTTGATTCCAAGACAAGCAAGGACTCAAGATGATCAAACTTGCCGTACATTGTAAAAATAACCACATAGAGGAATTTGTCTTCGATAAGCCCTCTGTTAAAATAGGGCTGGAAGGAGAAGAAACTGATATTTCTCTTCCAGAAGAGTCCTTGCACCCTTGCCATGTTGAAATTTATGAACAAAATGGCCGCTTTTATATTTTCAATCATGCCAACGATCCTTTTGTTGCATTGAATGATTTCCCTTTTAGAAAAAAAGGACTGAAGGACAAAGCCGTTTTATTTATAGGCAAAACCCAAATTGATGTTGAGGTTTCTCCACAAAAAATGGAGCCGACTCCTATCCGTGAAGAAAATTTGGCTTTAGTCCCTTTCTCAAAGCCAGAAACGAAAGAAATTGATGTTGCAGCTCTTGTACAAGAAGTTGAGGCTAGAGGTTCACCCCCTATTGAAAAAAATCAGCCTGAACACTCCAAAGAAATCTCGCTTGGAAATTCTGTCATTGAAGACGAAGATTCTGCAAGCGATCTCCACACACCGCAGGAACAAGAGAGTGGCCTAAACCATCAATATGCCCTGCATGAACGCCCTGTCAGAAATAGTGAAGGCAAAAATCCGCCTTCTCAGCGAAGCTGGGGATTTATGTTAAGTTTAGGAACCATCATCGTTGCATTTATTACGCTATTAGTTGGAACTGCTTATTTGAAAATTAGTAGCGAGAGTGATCGCGATGAAATTAAGGCAGCAGAAGCCGTGGCAGATGCGGGGATGGCTCTTACTTATGCACAAGTGTCCCATTTAAAGCCTCAAAAAAGCAATTGGTCACAACCTGAATTCCTCAAAACAAGTTTAGCCTCTATTCTCCCTCCTAATTCTCGTTCTCTGATTGATGTGGATGCACAAGGCAAATTTAATAATTGCCCTTATCTCTTACGGATATATACAAGTGGCGATTTAAGTCATTTTTTAATTATTGCACAACCCGCTCCAAGCACCTGGCAGTGGTTACTTCCACGCGCTGCTATTATTTTGGATTCTGCCTCCATGGAGATGAGAAAAACTACAGATTTGAAAAATTTAAATCGCCTTCTCGTCAATATCAACTCTTTGGACGAGCTAAATCCAAATGAGATTTCGAATGCGGTCAAAGAAGGAAAACTTATTCCTCTGGCTTCTTTAAAATTAAGCAAAAAAATTCGTGAATTCACGCCCCCTAAAGCCCTTTCTGTTGTACGACCTGGAGCAGAAAATTACATCTATAATGCCCCTCGTTATCATCTGCTAGGGGAAACCATTATTGATAAGGCCATTGCCTTACTGGAAAGTCCATCAAATGATCAACAAGTCAGCACTTTGCAGCAAGATGTCGATATGCTTAAAAAACTTCCGAATCTTGTTCTTTATACGACAAAAGGCATTGACGGAGCTCTTCAAGCTGAAAAAGCCCTTTCTATTTTTGTTCCGAAAACACGTTTCTTAATTGGATATTTAAAGATTAATTCTCAGGGTAATATCATCAATAACCACATGCTCATGAGTGAAGAAATCAGTCCAAAGGAAAATGGTGATTATTCACAAGTGGTTAATGAAAGCTCGGATAAAACAATAGAAGAGCATGAAGATTTATCCTCGGCGGAAGAAATTGCCGAAGAAACGCCCTCTCATTTATATTCCAATCCTCTTTATTTACAACTCGATAAACTTTTTAACGATCGCAAAAGTGCCCTTACACCTATTCACACCCGCATGGAAGATTTAATCGCAAAAGAACACAATGGAACGGTGAACGATTTTCACACGCAATTTCAAGAGTTGCTTAAGGAGCACCATAAAATTTCGGAAGAACAGAAAAATATTTTTGGAGAAAACTTCTTCAAACTCAGCGAAGAATATCGAAGCGTACCTTTAAAAGAAGTAGTCGAATACGTCCAAGTTGTAGGCTTGATGCCGCTAGTAGAAAGTATTCTAAAGGAACGTTCAAAAGAAAATCAGTTGTCTCAAGCAGAATTTGACAGCGCAATTGAGAAAATTCGAAGCGCAGCTAATTTGGAAGAACTTCACAGTGAAATCAAAAAAATTACTCCAAAGCTATCTTTAAGTGTTTCGCCCTCAATTCAACAGCTCATTGAATATCAAAATGCGTGCAAAAATGAGGTTGTCCTCATAATCGAGAAATTTCTCTTATCTCCTGACGAGAAATTAACCACGCTTTCTCCAACTTCTAAAGATATGTTAGAAAATATTTTCGAATTAATTTGGATAAATTCTCCGACAGAAAGGGAATTCTATTTTCACGAATTAGACCTTTTATTGAAGCCCTTTGAAGAGGCGACAAGCGAAATAGAAGAAGCGGTTTCAGCAACAGAAGAAACCTTAAACTAAAAAATTGACAATAAAAGAATAATCCAATACTGATTTGTTAAAACCCACGGAGGATTTTATGCATATCATTAACAACATTGGATTCATTCTTTTAGCCATTTATTTAATTTTAATAGGGTTAAGTTCTGTAGCGGGGCTTGCTATCCCAGGAATTATCACAGGAATTTTAGCCCTTGCTGCGGGAATTTTTATTCTGATTGGCAGATAACGGCTTCGATTTCATCAGGTTCAACCCATCGGCCATGTCGCTTGATTAATTCAACAACCCGATCAACAGCCTCTGAAAAAGGGATGACTTTTTCGACACATTGCTTACCCAAGTAGAGATCGATCATCCCTGGCTTTGAACCCACATAACCAAAGTCTGCATCAGCCATTTCACCTGGCCCATTAACAATGCAACCCATAATTGCAATTTTGACCCCCGGTAAGTGCGCCGTGCGATTACGAATATTCCTTGAAACATCCTGCAAATCAAATAGCGTGCGTCCACAACTTGGACAAGAAATAAAGTCCGTTTTGGAAATGCGCATACGTGCAGCTTGCAAAATATTAAAACTTAACTGCCGTAGAAAATCCAATTCATGCGGTGCTTCAATCCAAATTCCTTCCCCTAGCCCGTCACATAATAAAGCTCCAAATTCTGCAGCAGCTTGAATAATTAAATCTTCTTTGTTGGATACATAAGTAAAATGAAGCATCACAGGTGTTGAAATTTTAGCATTCTGAATCCATTCAAAAAACCGACGAGAGGCATGTAACCGATGCTCTTTTGGGGAAAAAATAATCACTTCAGGCTTTAAATCATGCAGCCATTTCCATTCTTCTTCAGAATCCGTATCTATATCGATCGCTAAAGGCTGTGGACGAGCCGGCAATCCTACTGCAAATCGAGCCGTTTGCTGCTGTTTCTGATAGGAAGTCATCGCTTCTTGTAAAGACTGAATAACAAGTGCTTGCGTTAATGGATAAGGAGAAGCCAGCCCAATTCCACTTTTTACCATTCGGTTGAGCATTTGCAAAACTTTTTCATCTCTTTCCGGGTGATTGATCACAATCATATCAGGGGTAGATGTTTTGATTTTGATCGTTCCAAGCTGATTTTCACATCCCAATGATTGATAAAAATCAGTTTTTTTCAACATTTCTGAGGTCACACTGATCATGACTGTTCCATTTCGATGCATAGCAACATGTGGAGGAAAAGTGATCTCACGTTTTTTTACTTCTGTAATGGAGCGATGAGATTCTTGAAAAGGGGCGACGCCCTGCCCTTGGCAATTTTGAGCTAAATGCACTAATCTTTGACAAGGATCCACTTCATTCCAAGGATCTTCCGTCAATGAAACGCGAATCGTATCCCCTATCCCATCGAGAAGAAGCGCGCCAATTCCCATAGCAGATTTAATTCTTCCATCTTCCCCCTCTCCTGCTTCAGTCACACCCAAATGGAGAGGGTAATCCCAGCCCAATTTTTCCATTTCTGCAACGAGTAATCTATATGCTTGAATCATTACCAATGGATTTGAGGCTTTCATGGAAAATATGAGGTCATGAAAGTCATTTTTTCGGCAAATCCGCGTAAATTCCAGGGCGGATTCGACCATTCCAAATGGTGTGTCTCCGTAACGGTTCATAATCCGATCTGACAAGGAGCCGTGATTCGTGCCAATACGAATCGCTTTTTTAAGGCGTTTACATTTTTCAACTAGAGGGGTAAATTTTTCCTCAATCTTTTCTATCTCAGCAGCATAGGTGGCATCATCGTATTCAATAACTTTAAAATTAGCCCGTTTATCGACATAATTGCCGGGATTAATACGGATTTTATCGACAAAGTCTGCCACACCCATGGCTGCGGGAGGATAAAAATGAATATCTGCTACCAGAGGAATCAAATATCCCTTTTTGACTAAATCATTTTTAATGTGCTCACAAGCTTCCGCCTCTTTCATTCCCTGCACAGTCATTCTTACAATTTCGCATCCAGCATCTGCTAATCGTATAATTTGGTCCACTGTTGCCTCAACATTACGTGTACTTGAGGTTGTCATCGATTGGATCCGAATTGGATGATTTCCTCCCACACCGATATTGCCAATTAGTACTTCGCGTGTCTTTCGGCGGATAGTTTGATAATGGGATGTGCAGTACTTCATTTTATAATCCTTTAAGCCATGTTTTATGAAGAGTATATTTTCTATTGTGATCTAACTGCAATCAAAATTTTCAAAGGGCTTAATTTAAACAAATTAAGAAATTTATTTCCTGATGAAATTTAAATTATTTTATGATAAAATAAAGTTAATGGAAGGTGAATTGTCTCGATAAAAAATGCTTTTTTTCTAAACATCTTCCTTGATAATGAGTCATTTATCAACTTAATGAATTGGATGGATATATGCTGAACGTTAATGTTAATGACCAAGATCCAAATCAAGTTTATCAGGGTGTACCAACCCAATCCACCACACAAGTTGGTCCAGTTTCCTCGACAACATCTGCTCCCACGACTCAAGCAATCGATACGATTCAACCTAGTCAGGGAACAAAAGAACAAACTTTAATAGACTCTGCCAATCCCGTTTTGGTTCCGCCTATTGTTAATCTAAATAATTTTGCTGAATTTTATAGTTCAAACAGTGCATTAAAGATTTCTAATAATCCAAGTGATTTAGCGATTCAAGTCGCAATGCAAATTGAACAAAAAAATCATGAAATTATTACAAATATGCTAGATAGCTGGATTGAAAACCAAAAAAAACTCGAAAAGGAATACAATGATAAAATTAATTCCCCCGCTTATCAAGAATGGATAAAACTGCAGTCAGCGGATTACCATGCCGCCATTCAACGCTCGACTGAAGAACAAACGCAATTGGCTGTTATGGCTACACCAGAATATCAAATGTGGGTATTAAGCCAGATGTCTCCTGCTCAATTGCAAGCTCCTGAGGCCGCTTTTAACCGCGATCAAGCTTTAAAAGTAGGCGTCATTAATGGATTAGATAACTATATGGCAAGCTCTCCAAGTGTAGACTCTGAACAGGCGCTTTCTGGAGCCTTTGTTGCATCAAGTGCCATTCTTGGAGCAAGTCTTCTGGCAACTCCAGTGACGCCTGAACTGACAACAGATCCTATTTCTTATAACCCAATCCAAGATCAATGGCAGTATGTTTCGCCTCTTGTTCCCTCTAATATGGCCGCAGAATTAGGATTGATTGGAGGGTTATTTGCTGCAGGCGTCATGTATCGCGCAACACTTAATACGATATCGGATAATGCAGGTGGTGGTGGCAGCAAACCTCTGAATTTAGATTTTGCTCAAAAATATTCCGAACAAATGTTAAAGCTCGTCGCGAGTCCAAGCTTTAGTCAATTTGTACGAGGCTCTCTTGTCGATAAACTTAATGGTGCCGATACACTGACAGATGCCCGGAAAGATGAGCTTGCCAGTATCTTAAAAGCGGTCTTGCTTTCGTCGGCCTTAGCAACCCACTACAAAATAGAAGCAGGAAAAAATACTTCGCAAGAGTTCCTTTCCATGATTCGTGGGGATCGAAATCTGGGAGATATCGTATTTCCAGACACAGATGTCCGAGCAAAATTAATTAAAGCCATTCAAACACAACTCGATAACCTAAGTGATCCCGCAGAAAGAAGTCGTGTATTAGAAGCTATCGGAGAATATATGGATACAGATCCGAGTACAGATAAACTCCTAGAACCTCAATCTGTTTTTCAAGATCTTTTGACAACCACACCCTATGCAGATCGCCTTAGTAAAGAACATGTTTGAATGTAAAGGCTCTCGTTTTAGAGGGCCTTTTCTTTAATATCTAAAAAACGCTTCTAATAAACGGCACATGGATAGTTGGTCCGCCGTTGCCATCAACTCTCTTGCTGCATGCATGGAAAGCTGTGGACATCCAATATCAACTGTGGGCATGCCCGTAGAAGCTGCATGAATAGGCCCAATGGTAGATCCGCAAGACATATCTCCGCGAGAAACAAAATGTTGCAATGGAATCTTTTCTTTCTGGCATAAATGCGTGATTAATGCGTTCGTCCACGCATCGGAAGCATAACGTTGTTTTGCATTGGATTTCAAAACAATCCCTTGTCCAAGCATCGGTTGATGCAAAGGATCATGCCTTTCCATATAGTTAGGATGGACCGCATGCGCTAAGTCAACCGAAACGCAAATGGAATTCGCCAGCAGACGTAAATAATCTTCTCTCGTTTGCCCATATCCTAGCAAAATCCTTTCTAAAGTGTGAGATAAAAAGGGGGATTCTGCACCTTGTGCCGTACTTGAGCCCACCTCTTCATTATCCCAAACAACCATCATCTTAAGATGCGTATTTTCCGGCTGAAGGGTTTGCTCTAAGGCGCTCCAAATGGCATGAACACTTGTTAGGCTATCGATCCGATATGCGGCTAACATTTCTTTGGCATATCCGATAAAGGAGGGTTCTTCTAAAGGGAATAGAAATAGATCTGCTCCCAAGATAGAATGAGGTCCTATTTCATGCTTTAAAAGCCAATTCAAATACCCTTTCGCATCCGAGGGCATCTCTAACGCGGCTAAAGCGGAGAGATGATTTTGCTTATTTAAAATCAGTCCATTCTCATTGACCTGAGGATCCAAATGAATAGCTAATTGCGGAATCACCACGGGGTATGCATCCAGACAGACAAGCTTTTCAACAATCGAGCCATCGGGTTCTTGAATAATCACACGTCCAGCAATTCCCAAATCGCGATTGAGCCAAGAAGATAAAAGTGGTCCCCCATAAACCTCGACACCAAATAACACCATTGAATCTCGGTAAAATTCTGAATAGGGTTTCAGTTTTAAGGCTGGGCTATCGGTATGTGAAGCAGCTAAGCGAACAAGATTAGGAGGATTCAAAGGCGCCACAAATGCACATAAAGAAGAACCATTTTTTATGGTAAAATAGCTTTTTCCCGGTTTAATATCCCAACGCTCGGCTTGCGGTAAGAAGATAAAATCTGCTTTTAATAATCTTTCTTGTAGTTCTCGAACAGCATGCCACGCAGTCGGTGACTCCTTTAAAAAAACAACTAAATCTTGAATTTCTTCAGGGATCATTTTTTATCCTTCTTTGTGAGGCT
>NZ_JBFWIR010000028.1:0-37296 GCF_050255895.1 Parachlamydia sp. | reverse complement strand
TAAAGGTGATTTTTTCGTGATTGGGATCTTCAATGATCATCTCTCCTTTTCTCAGAGAAATGATCATTGAAGCATGGTGAGATAAAATTTGAAAAGATCCTTCTTCTCCAGGTGCTTTGATGGAATACACCTGCCCTTCGTACACTTTTTTTTCTGGAGTGACAATCATTAAATCAAACATGGGATTTTTTTAACTTCTCCGCATTTTCAAACACTTCTTCAATAGGCCCGACCATATAAAATGCTTGCTCAGGAATTTCGTCCATTTCCCCATCAACAATCATTTTAAAACCTTTGATTGTATCGGCAAGTTTGACAAATCTTCCGGGTTTTCCCGTAAAGGTTTCCGCAACAAAAAAGGGTTGCGAAAGAAATTTTTGAATCTTTCTGGCTCTTCTGACCGTTACTTTATCCTCTTCTGCCAGCTCATCCATGCCAAGAATCGCAATGATATTTTGCAAGTCTTTGTATCGTTGTAAAATACGCTGTACTTGTCTCGCCACACGATAATGCTCCTCCCCGATGAAATGAGGATCGAGAATACGAGAAGTAGAGCCTAATGGGTCAACGGCAGGATAAATGCCTAATTCCGCAATCTGTCTAGAAAGCACTGTCGCTGCATCTAAGTGGGAAAAGATGCTGGCAGGCGCAGGGTCTGTGTAGTCATCAGCAGGGACATAAATGGCTTGTACAGAGGTAATAGAGCCAAATTTTGTCGACGTGATTCTTTCTTGCAAAGCTCCAATTTCTGTTTGCAAAGTAGGCTGATAACCTACTGCTGAAGGCATCCGACCTAAAAGAGCAGAAACTTCTGAACCCGCCTGAATAAATCGGAAAATGTTATCAATGAAGAGCAAGACATTTTGATGTTCTTGATCTCTAAAATGTTCAGCCATGGCGAGCCCTGTTAACGCTACCCGTAAACGTGCCCCTGGGGGTTCATTCATTTGACCAAACACCAAAGATGTTCGTGCGAGAACACCCGATTCTTTCATTTCTAACCATAGGTCATTCCCTTCACGAGTTCTCTCACCAACTCCACAAAATACAGAATATCCCCCGTGTTGACTAGCGATATTTCGAATCAGTTCCATGACAATCACAGACTTCCCCACCCCGGCGCCCCCAAATAGCCCCACTTTTCCCCCTTGAGGATAGGGCTCAAGTAAATCAATGACTTTGATTCCCGTTTCAAATAAGGTAATCTGAATTTCCTGATCTTCGAAATTAGGAGCGGCTTTGTGAATAGAGGCTCTGGGAACATCCTTATCTAAAGGTTCGAGATGATCGAGCGGCTCACCTAAAAGATTAAATATTCTTCCCAAGGTTTTAGGTCCCACAGGGACTTGCACTGGTGCACCTGTATCAACAGCTTGCATTCCCCGTGTGAGCCCTTCTGTTGAAGAAAGCGCAATGCATCTGACCATTCCATCACCCAATTGCATGGAAACTTCAGCCACAAGGTTAATGCCATGCTCTGCGTTCTTGATTTCGATTGCATTGAGGATGTTGGGAATTTGATCCTCGGGGAACTCAATATCTAGAGTAGGACCGATCACTTGTCTGATGGTACCTGTGGCCATATGCTCTCCTTTTGCTTATTGGGAACGCAAACTTTCCGTTCCGGAGGTAATCTCTAACATTTCAGTTGTGATACCCGTTTGTCTGACTTTATTGCGTTCTAGCGTTAATTTTTCGATCATTTCTTCCGCATTTTTAACAGCCGTACGCATGGAAAAGATACGCGCGGAAAGCTCCGCTGCGTAGGCTTCGTTAAGAGCAGAAGAGATAATGGTTAGGCAGTAGCGTGGCATAATTTCTGCCAATAGCACCTCTGAACTGGGTTCAAAGATATAATCCAAGGGATGCAATCCTTTGGGCATTGCAGGAGGTTGAATATTTAAGAATTTTTCCACCTTTATTTCTCTCAAAGCCAGGTGTACGTAATGGGTATAAATCACCCAGACTTCATCAAACACTTCCGTTTCAAACCAATGTACAAGTTCATTTGAAAGTTTTTTAACTTGGTCTAACGTCAGCTTCCCACCCCAATCAACAATCTCTTCACGTATTGCCCAAGGCTTACGCTTAAAGAATTCAACTGTTTTAGATCCCATCAAAATCAATTCGACATTGTCATGTCGGTACTTAGATAAAAAGCGCTCTGCAGCAGTAAACACACTCGTGTTATAAGAACCACATAATCCACGATCTCCTGCAATGACCACCACCGCCGTTTTTTTCACTTCACGTTGAATAAAAAAGGGATTGAGCTCATTAACGGAAGTGCTCAGGTTTTCCAAAATATGCTTCATTGTCAACGCATAAGGTCGCGCTTGCTCCGCCTTTGCTTTGGCACGACGGAGCTGAGAAGCGGCGACCATTTCCATCGCTTCTGTCATTTGTCGAATGTTTTCGACTGAATGTAAACGTTTGCGGATATCACGTAGAGAAGTCATATTTTTTCTTAAATTGGGTTACAGCTTCATCAAGTTCTTTCATTATTTCTGGATCTAAATCTAAAGTGTTCGCGATTGTTTTTGGAATATCTGGATATTCTTTTTCAATAAAATGATAGAATTCTTCCTCAAATTTGCGCACAGATGCAACGGGGATGTCATCTAAATACCCTCTAGAACCCACATATATCGTCACAACTTGTTTTTCCAATGGATATGGATTAAATTTGTCTTGTTTCAAAATCTCCACCATCCGCTCCCCACGTCTTAACTGAGCAAGGGTGGTTTCTTCTAACTCTGCTCCAAACTGCGCAAAAGCAGCTAATTCACGATACTGAGCCAGATCAAGGCGTAAACTTCCCGCTACTTTCTTCATGGCTTTAGTTTGTGCTTTTCCTCCAACCCTAGAGGCCGAAATTCCCACGTTAATTGCGGGCCTAATCCCGGCGTAAAAAAGATCAGATTCCAAATAGATTTGACCATCGGTAATGGAGATCACATTGGTTGGAATGTAAGTTGCGACGTCATTGGCCTGTGTTTCTACGACGGGGATGCCCGTCAGAGAACCGCCACCTAATTCATCATTCAATTTTGCTGAGCGTTCCAAAAGCCTAGAATGGAGATAAAAAATGTCTCCTGGATAAGCTTCTCTTCCAGGAGGTCGCTTTAGTAATAATGCCATTTGCCGATATGCTTGCGCATGTTTGGTTAAATCGTCATAAAAGCAGATCGCATGCTTCCCATTGTACATGAAGTATTCTCCCATATTTACTCCAGCATAGGGAGCAATATATTGCAATGCAGCGGGATCGGAAGCTGGAGCTGCAATAATGGTCGTATATTTCATGGCATCATGCTTTTCGAGAATCGCTACCATTTTTGCTATCGTCGAATTTTTTTGCCCGATCGCCACATAGATACAAGCCACATCTTTATCTTTTTGATTGATAATGGTGTCTAAAATGAGTGTTGTTTTGCCAGTCTGTCGATCCCCAATAATCAATTCACGCTGCCCTTTGCCAATCGGAATCATGGCATCGATCGCCTTGACGCCTGTTTGAATGGGTTCATTGACCGGCTGCCGCTCCACCACATTGGGAGCCCGCGCTTCAATCGGACGAAAATGATTGGTCTCGATTTTTCCTTTTCCATCAATAGGCTCTCCGAGGGCATTTACCACACGCCCAAGCAAAGCTTCTCCAACGGGTACTGAAATGATTTTATTGGTCCTCTTGACAACATCGTGCTCTTTAATACCTTGCTCAGAACCTAATAGAACGGCTCCCACGTGATCGACAGCTAAGTTTAATACCATGCCTAAAGTTCCATTGGGAAATTCTAATAGCTCAGACATCATCACATCGTCAAGGCCCCAAATCCTGGCAATGCCATCGCCTACTTGAATGACCCGACCGACTGATTCCAGTTCACTTCTTTCTTCATATTTCTCGATTTCGTTCCCGATGACCCAGGAAACTTCTTCTGGTTTTAAGGTCATGATTCCTGCCTAATCTCTGTCAAAAGAGTTTGTTTCATTTGTTTAAGCCGGCTTTTAATGCTAAAATCCCACATCTGATTCCCTATTGTCAAAACGCCTCCTCCGATGATGGAAGGATTAATCTGCTGATCCATTTTGATTTCTTTTTGATAGGCTTTTTTTAGCTTTTCTTTTAGATCTTCGATGATCTTGGGATCAATGGGATGTGCTGTCACCAGCTCGGCTTGCAAAACACCTGCCTTCTCATTAAGCATGCGGGAAAACTCCTGTATGATGAGAGGAAGGTGAGAGAGCTTTTGTTGCTTCACAATGTATGCAATAAAGTCTAGAAATTTGAGGTCAAAGTGATCTTTATAACATTTTTGTAAAACGCGCTTTTTCTCTTCTTGGCTAAATTGCGTAGAAATAAGAAAGCGTTGAAAATCGGAACTTTGCTTCAGCATATCTTCAAAAGCTTTTAAATGGGATTGCCATTGATTTAATTGTTCCAATGCATCTGTGGAACGAAATAAAGCTTTTGCATACTGCAAAGAAAGGGCTCTTTTCATTTAGCAGCATCCATTTTTTCTATAAATGTCTCGATCATTTGCTTGTCTTTTTGGAGATCCAATTTTTCTTGAATCACTTTTTGGGTAGCATTTACAACCAGTTCTACAATTTGTTCTTTCAATTGAAGCTTAGCCCTTTCAGTTTCTTTAAGAGCATCTTCATGTGCTTTATTCATGATGTAATTAGCTTGACGATAGGCATCTTCACGAATTTGCTGCGCTATTTTAAATCCTCTTTCCGCAGTAGCCTCTAGCCTTTGCCTGGCCTCCACATCGATATCCTTAAGCTTTTCCTGATAATCTTCCATTAATTGAGAAATTTCTTTTTTTTGTTCTTCAATTTTAGAAAATTCATTCTGTATTTTTGCACGCCTCTCTTCAATAATTTTAAGAAGAGGCTGCCAGGCATAACGCTTTAAGATCCAAACCATGATCAAAAAGGCGACAATTTGAGAGATGATTTGTTCAAGTTCTAAATGCATAAGACTATCTTATTCTTTCAAGAACGATAAAAAATACGATGAGCGCATAAATGGTCAACGCTTCAATTAGCGCGGCACCGATAATCATGTTCGTTAAAATTTTTCCTGAAGCGTCAGGTTGACGGCCAATGGCTTCCATAGCGCCACCAACCGCTCTTCCAAGGCCTAAGCCAGATCCTAGAGCAGCTAAACCAACTGCTAAGGGTGCAGAAATGGCAAGTGCGGTTCCAATTTCCATGTTAACATCCTTTGTTAGTGTTTATCATCAGGCATGGACAACAAAATATAAACTGTGCTCAGCAGCGAAAAAACAAGAGCTTGCATTAAACTCGTTAACATTCCCAAGAACATAAAGGGAAGTTGTAAAGGAATAATCAAAGGAGCAAGCAAAGTAACCCCCATGATAACAAATTGGGTAACTAAAATGTGCTCACCAAATACATTGCCGAACAATCGAAGCGATAAGGTAACAGGTCTAGCTAGCTGGGTGATAATTTCCAGAGTAAACATTAAGGGAGCCAGCAGCCATTCAATCAAATTTTTTGGAGACCCCGCCATGTGATAGATAAAGCCGCCGACCCCCATGTGCTTGATGTTGAGAAACTGAACCAAACAAAAAACACAAATAGCCAAGGCAACAGTAATGTTTAAGCTAGAAGAAGGAGACTTCATCAAAGGCACAAGCCCAATTAAATTCATGCTCAGAATATAAATAAACAGCGTACCTATAAAAGGAACAAATTTGGCTCCTTGTGGACCTAAAACATCTGTGACAAGCTTATAAATCGACTCTACCACCCATTCCAAGGTATTTTGAAATCTTTCAGGAATCATATCACTTTTGCGTGTACCTAAATAAAAAACGAACGAAATCAAAAACGCAACAAAGATGGAAAACACAATATTTTCCCAACTATGTAAAAAAGTCGCCCAAGCTGTATCATGGAATCTTTGATACAATAAGGTAATGGCATTTGGTGTCTCTGATATCTGCTGTGATCCTGATTCCATATGTCTTTATGCCGTTCGTTTTTGAAACATAAGAGATCCCAACCCAAGAAGAAAAATACCCAAAAAAATGAGGGAAAATCCAAGCACTAAATAAAGGCTATTTAAATAGGGACTTGCTAATAAAAAATATCCAAGAAGGTAAAGTAAGGGAATTTTTAATCCCATCAAGGTAAATATTTTTAGTACATTCTTCTGTTCATTACCTAAGATGCTTTTCAACAGGTATTTTAGGAGAAATAAATTGGCACATCCCCACATGACCCCCAAACAGAGAGAGGCGGCATTCTTATAAGCGCGCTCCTGCAAAATAATGACTAAGAAAATAAAGGTTAATCCAAGGGTTACTTTGATTGTATTTTTGATAAAATCAAGCTCCATTGCCATACCTTTTCACTATGCGATAGAACTCACGTCCTCCTGCAAATAAGCCAAGCAAAATGCACATATACATTAAATAAGGAGCGGTCCCAAAAAAACCGTCGAGCCAATGTCCGATTAACCAACCAATCACCGGTGGAACAGATAAGACAAAGGGAATCGTGACAAAAGCCCCTAGCTGCTGGATCCTTCTCTCGTTGTCATCTTTCGCCACCTTCTTCTCCAGCAAGACGTTTAAAATGTTATGTTATTAAAAAATCTATTTTGCAGGTTCCCTGAATATCATCAAGAGAAACATCTCATTCTTCCCAAGAAAAATCGAGAAAAATGGGTGTAGAATGGGAGAGAATTATGATGACAATCATTTCAAACAAAAACCATTATTTTAATAAAGCTACAAGATTTTCTTCGAAAAAACACACACTCCTGATAACATCTCGACAATGGATTACAATCTTCGGCCGTGAAATCCCTTTCACAAGTAAGCCGGAACACATGAATAAATAAACAACTTACATGAGAGAATTTCACAATGAACTTCTTATTTAATCGACATATAGGCATTCTTTTTATTTGCCTTAGCCTGTTTATAAACGGCTATGCAGAAACGCCAAATATCTCTTCTGAATCCATATCTGAGCTGGAATTAATCACATTTACACCTCCCAATGGCTGGAGAATTGCTGATTCAAAAGAGCTTCCCAAACACGTTAAAATCATGGTTGTGGGACAAGGAGAACGGGAATTTTCGCCTTCTATCAATCTTGCAACAGAGCATTACACACGTAGTTTAAATGATTATCTCAAGAGAATTAAAGAGATCAATCAGTCACAGGGTGTCGAATGGAAAAACCTCGGTTCTATCCACACAGATGCAGGAGAAGCCAATCTTTCACAAGTCGATGAGAAAACGCAATGGGGAGATTTACGGATGATGCACGTTGTTTTGGTCAAAGACGAAACAGCTTATATCCTCACTGCAGCTGCTCTGAAAGATGAATTCCCTAAATTTTACAAAGATTTTTTTGCATCTTTAAAATCATTGCGATTTATTAAGGAGCAACAAAAACCTGCGGAGAACCAAGCTTAAATTTAAGTTTAGAAACAATCAGGCGTATTTCCTTATCTAATTGATAAGCAATAACAAATGAATTTACTCAATCGTTCGTCAAGATATTATTGAGAAAAGCAATTGCATAAAAATATAAGACTATGCCATATATCAAGTCTTGAAAAGGATATAAGGCAATTTAATGAAACGAAATCATGTACCAAAGGAGTACACCCATGAAAAGTTTTAAAAAATTTGTTGCAATCGCAACTCTTTTTGCAATGTTCACTTCATCTGCAAGCAGCGCGATCGCACAAGAATATGTAACTGACACTGGCGGATATGGATACGAAGAATCTCGTAGAGTTCCACAAATTGGACCTGCAATTGCTTTAGGAGCGATGGCATTGGCTGCAATTATTGCGGTTGCTATTCAAAATTCTAGCCATTCTCATGGTCATGGACATAGCCACAGCCACTAAAATGTTGCGCGATCTATTTTACGGAAAGGGGGTATTACCCCTTTTCCTTCTCCTTTCTTCCTGTTCGTCTACATGCCCCGAGTGGCAATATCAAGATACCATTACTCACACCCCTTATTTCAACTCTGGCAGAATTTTTTTACCTCCTTCGAATCCTTTTCGTGAATTAGGTATTGAAATTGATCGCGGAGGAAATGGTGCCGAAATGTATTTAAACGTGCATTCTTTTAATTTCCCGCGTGACCCAGAAAATCCCCTCCTTTCATTTGTCGAAGTTCAAGTGGACGACGACTGCTTTAGCTATGAAACAGAGCTGTTATTGGGAGGGCAACGGATGAAACTTCCAGCAGCTTTATTTGAAAAAATCACGCTTGGACTCTTAAACAACCAAACTGTCGTGATACGATCAGGACAATTTGAATCTGTAATTCTGCCGAATGGATTTGAAAAAGCATTCCAAAAACTAAATCGCATTCACATTGCCCCTTCAGAGGTCTAATTCAGATCGATTTTTAAGATCTTGCAATCGATTTTCAATTGATTCAAAATATTGATCCACAAATAAGAACGTGTTTCTCAATAATTTCCCTTCAGACTCACTTTGAGGAAGCTGATTGAAAAAATTTCCGAAAAGATGCCGATATTCCAGCAACTGGAGTTCCATTTCTTTGATCGTCACAGAAAGCGACTCTTGATCGATCGGTTCTTTTTCTAACCTTTGAACAGATGCATAAAAGTCTTGCAAGTACCCTTTCATGTCATTGATATCAAGATCAATTTCCATGGAATGCTTTTGTGTTTCTCTATTTTTGATGTGTTGTTCTAAATGCTCCATGATCTTTCTAAAAACACCGAGACGTTGCCGATGCACTAAATCAATGGAACGATCAATGATCCCATGGTGGATGGCATACAGTTGGTGATATAAAGGAAAGTCATGCAAAACGTGATATTGCCAATCTGCCCGTAAAGCCTGTGACAGATATTTTCCCACCTGATCAACAACTTGTGGACTGAAAGACCCCAATTCATTCAGCTCTTCCAATCGCTTTAAAAACTCTTCTGCATGAAAACGCATGACTTGTCGAGAACTTAAAGGCTGTCCCATTTCATGGATTGCCTTTTCAATCTCTCTTGAAATTTTTGCGACATTAAAATCTTCTAGGTATAAGGGCCCTTGTTGAATAGAATCACCAAGCTTTTCAAATAGTTGATCCAAACCTTCAATTTCATATCCCAATGTCAAAAGTTGCTTCGCATTTAAAGGCTCCTGCCCCACAATCCATTCAGCGAATCCCCAACGGGAACGCACATAAGGATCTGGATCAGTTCTTAATAAAAACTCTCGATATTTGGAAACAACAGCACCTAAAGTATGCGTTTCTGAGCGATATCCACTGACAACTTCTTGGACCAAGGCCCGCCCTATAGGATCATTAGCTTGTAGATAGTTCCCTTCTTTTATTAATCGGCTTCGTTCATATAGAGAGGAAAGCAGCTCTTCATAATATTCCTTAAATAGTCCCACCGCTTTATCAGGATGAATGACATTTTTTAATGCTTGCACAAGCTCTAATTCTGGAAGGGATTTAGTCCGTTGATTTTTTTTCCACAGCTTAACTAAGCGATAGATCATTTTAAACGTTTCGCGATCATTCATTTCAAGATGTGCTAGAGCTTGATACCCTTTGAATTTCCTTAAAGCTTCATCAATTTTAATATTAAGCTTCAAGTATTCCATGTGTTTTAAAGCGAATTTCTGAGATTGCGTATTCAGAAATTTTTCGTTTCTTTCTAGATTTGTCGTCAAAGTCGGATCCAGTAAAGATCTCCAATCAAACCAATTTTTGATTCTAGGCCACATTGAGGCGGACTGGTTCGCAAGGTTTTTTTTGTATTCTTTTAAAAGATCTTCTAAATGCCGGATGCACCATAGTGCACCTTCCATTTTCGAAAATAAAAGATCTTTAAGACCCGACAAAATTGTGGAAAGCTCTTTATTCCAGCGTTCAAATCCGATTTGCTTTAACTGCTGAAAAAGTTCTGTCGTGCAGCCCTGAATCGTACCCACATACTCCCATAAAGCTTCTCTCCATGCGGAACTTAATCTTTGCCAATCTTGGAGAGGAATATCCTTGATATCTTGAGGTGCTATTTCCCTGATTTTTTTGCTCACAACCTCTAAAGCATCTGTCAGCTTTAATCCTATCGAGGGGGGAGGGAGAATCAGGGGTTCATGTGCCGAAGGGCTAAAACTAGTGATGAGTTTGTTAGCAAGAAAAGTTTCTTTTTCATCGAGATAGCGCCCTAACTGCTTAATTAAGGCATCATCAAATACGAACCTTCCCTGAAAATCAATAGGCTCCAAAATCATTTTACGACGTACTCTTTCTAATTGATAGGCATTGTTTTGTTCTAATGGATCATAAGGTTTTTTGACAACATAGTCAAATAAAGCATACAGTCGTTTCACATAAAGAATCATTCGATCCGTTTATGCTTGTTATTTGTCATTAAGTGTAACACCTTGAAGATCCACCTCTCTTTCATGTTAAATATGTGACTTAAAACGAACAAGATAAATTGTGTCCATTTCCATACCCCTCTTCTTTGAAGTTAAGTTGCAGCATTGATTTACGGTTGCCTGTTTGCATAAACCCTGTTATACTTAGTTTATTCTATAAATAGATCTAATAATCACGCGTACTTTTAGGATTAATATGCAAAAGGGCAATCTGTTACAATTTAACTGCAAAGAATGTGGACACTCGATCACTTTTTCTGTTTTTGAACTTGAAAAAAGAGATGCACCACTCCCCTGTCAAAAATGCCATCAGAAGTACGCTCTCCAGGATAATGTTTTAAAAAAACAACTTAAACTTTTTGCAGACCTTTGCCAACAACTGATTATCTCAGAAGAAATTTTAAGCCATACAGCCGTAGGCATTGACATTGGAGAGCACCACGTCAAAATTCCTTATAAACTTTTGTTGACACGGCTAAACTCCACATTAGATTTACTTATAGATGGAGAACCTTTATCTATTAAATTCTTAATCGAACCACTTAAAGAAGGCCCTTGCTGCGGCGTTTAACAAAGGACTATTTCTATGGCAAATACAATTTTAGACCAGTTAAAAAAAGTCACGACAATTGTCTGTGACACAGGTGACATAGATTCTATTAAAGCCTATGCACCAACCGATGCGACAACAAATCCGTCCTTGATTTTGAAGGCGGCCGCAAAACCCCAGTATCAACATCTCATTGAGGATGCGCAAAAATATAGCCAAGCCAAAGGTGGTTCACTAGAAGAACAAAAACACCACCTAATGGATAAACTTTTTGTGAATTTCGGAATTGAGATTTTAAAAATCGTCCCAGGACGTGTTTCAACAGAAGTCGATGCACGCCTTTCTTTTGACGTCGAAGGCAGCATCAAAAAGGCTAAAACCTTGATTGGACTATACGAAGCAGCTGGAATCGATCGGAAGCGAGTCTTAATTAAGCTTGCCTCTACATGGGAAGGAGCTCAAGCAGCTACTCTGCTGGAAAAGGAAGGGATTCATTGCAATATGACACTTCTTTTTAGCTTAGCCCAAGCCATTATTTGTGCAGAAGCGAAAGCAACCTTGATCTCCCCATTTGTTGGGCGCATTTTAGATTGGTACAAAAAAAGCCAGGGAGTTTCTGAAATTCCACCCGAGAAAGATCCTGGTGTAAACTCAGTAACAGAAATTTACCATTACTTCAAAAAATTCGGCTATAAAACGCAGGTAATGGGCGCTAGCTTTAGAAACGTCGGAGAAATTATTGAACTAGCTGGATGTGATCTTTTGACCATTGCCCCTGATCTACTTGCTCAACTCGAACAAATGGAAGGAAAATTAGAGCAAAAACTATCCGCTCACACATCAAAAGACTTGGATATCAAAAAGCTTTCTGTAGATGAAAAAACGTTCCGTTGGATGTTAAATGAAAGTCCTATGGCCACAGAAAAGTTAGCAGAAGGAATTCGTCATTTTGCTGCAGATGCCATTAAATTAGAAAATCAGCTAATTAAATAAAAAGCAGAGAAAACTCTCTGCTTTTTTGCCTTGTTTTAAAGGGGAGTTTAAAAAACTCCCCTTTTACATTTAAGCCGGTGACATCGTTGAAGAGGTCGGTTGCATCGGTGAGGAAGCATCGTCTGAATCTGAAGGAACAGGAGGAGGCACTGAGCCTAGCTTTTTGTGCAACTCATCTGCACGTTTTAAACGCTTTCTCTTTTCCTCAATATCCCATTTATTACTCAGAATTTCACCCACATCTTCACTATCTAATGTTTCAAATTCCATAAGCATCTCAGCCATGAGTTCGATTTCATCTTTATGCTGCAAAATGATTGTTTTCGCACGTTCATTTGCTTCGTCCAGAATACGTTTCACTTCGGCATCGATGAGACGAGCGGTTTCTTCAGAATATTTTTTCTCAAAATGCCCTGCTCCAAAGTAAGAACTACTTTCCCCTTTGTCATCATAAGCAACAGAACCAAGCTTTTCACTCATTCCAAATTCACAAACCATGCTACGCGCAAGCTGAGTCGCACGTTCAATGTCTTGACGAGCACCGCTTGATAAATCTTCTAAGAAGATCTCTTCGGCACAACGCCCACCCATGAGAACAGCAAGCTGATCAATAAGCTCTTTCTTCCAATAGCTCGTCCGATTCTTTTTAGGAAGGAACATGGTCGCGCCCAAGGAATAGCCTCTTGGAATAATGGTCACTTTATCTACTGGATCAGCATGCTCAACTGTCACACCAACAACGGCGTGGCCTGATTCATGATAAGCAGTCGACTTACGTTCATTTTCATCCAATTCAAGATTGCGTCTTTCTTTTCCATAAAGAACTTTATCGCGTGCTTCAACAGTCTCTTGAGCTGTCACAGCAGTCCTTCCTCGACGAGCTGCCAGTAATGCTGCTTCATTTAGCAAGTTTGCTAAATCAGCACCTGAGGCACCTGGCGTACTTCTTGCAATCATCATCAGGTCGACTGATGTATCCATTTTAATTTTCTTCGCATGCACTTTCAAGATGTCATAGCGCCCTTTAATATCTGGGAGATTAATGACAACTCGACGGTCAAAACGACCCGGACGCAGTAAAGCTTTGTCAAGTACATCCGGACGGTTGGTCGCAGCCATTAGAATCACACCATCATTGGTATCAAAACCATCCATCTCAACTAAGAGCTGGTTTAAGGTCTGCTCTCTTTCGTCATGTCCGCCACCAATACCGGCACCGCGGTGTCTTCCCACAGCATCGATCTCATCGATAAAGATAATACAAGGAGAGCTTTTTTTAGCCTGATCGAACATGTCGCGAATACGGCTTGCTCCCACTCCAACAAACATCTCCACAAAGTCTGAACCAGAGATTGAGAAGAAGGGGCGATCAGCTTCACCTGCCACAGCTTTGGCTATGAGAGTTTTCCCGGTTCCCGGTGGTCCAATACATAGAACACCTTTAGGAATATGCCCACCTAGTGCTGTAAATTTTTGTGGGCTGCGTAAGAATTCGACGATTTCTTGTAGCTCTTCCAAAGCTTCATCGATCCCGGCAACATCTTTGAATGTTACTTTGTGAGATCCTTTTGCCATTAGTTTTGCAGGAGATTTTCCAAAATTCATCGCATTAGTTCCCATCCCTTTCATTTGGCGGGAGAAGATGAAATAAAGAAGAAACACAACCAGCAATACAGGTAAAAGTGTAAACAAGTAGCTCAAATAATTTGGCGTAGGCTCTTCACTGCGGAAGGTTTTTTCCAAAACTGTATTTAAAGGTTGATCAGGAGCTTTAAATACACCGCCACGGTTATGAGAAAAATTATTCCACTCTTCTTTCGCATTAATGAACCACTGATGGAATAATTCTGGATCTTGTTTTTCCAAGGATTTAGTCGATAGCTCCTTGTTATTAAAGAACCATATCACATGCGAAACGGCTTGGCGTGCTTTGTCTAATTGAGCCTGATTCTCATCTAATTTTTTCATTAGGGTGTTATAATCCCCTAAAGCGATGTTATAATTTCTAATCGCCCTTAAGTCTGAAAGACGAGAATTATCTTGCATGTGATCCAGCTTAGTCACAATTCCTTGCAGTTGACTTAAGAAAGATTCATACTGCGTTACAACACTCGCTGAAATTTCTTTTGATTGATTGATTTGATTCAGATCTAAATCAATTTGTCTCAAAGTTTGTTTTAGTGTTTCGTTACCAATTCCCAAAGTTGGAGATCGGAAACTGCGCACGAAATCTGCTAAGGTTTGACCAAACAGTTTAAGCTCTGCATCACTTGGATTCTTTTTCAAGTCCGCAAGCTGCGCTTCTAATTTGGGTAGGCTTTGTCCCCCCTTATGAGTTAGGGCGCGAACAATAATACTATTATCCTTATCCTGTGTATGATACATGTCATCTACAACGATATAGCCATCTTTGGGAAGTGGAATTCCACTCAATGTCAAAAATGACTCTGAAGCATCCACGGCTTTCTCGGCCAAGGTTACCAATTCACCATCTGAGTGCTCTTTTTCAGCCTCAAGTTCATGGTTTGTGTTGAGTAGCTCCAGGAATTTATAGCGTCGCTTACCTTCTTCTGTCAGCCGATCTCGGAATTTGCCACTAAATGTGACCAAATTATCAACGGCAGTTTTGCGGTTGTCCTCAGGTTGAATAAGATCTAGATTAGCAAGATGTTCGAGTTGATAATTAAACGAAACTTTTGCAAATCTCGTGTCGATTAAATTTTGGACCATCAAGGCAAGCAAAAATGCGGCCATCAGAAACCAAATAAATCCGTTTGGAAAATTTTTCTTAAAGTCTTGTTTATTGTCGTCGCTCATATTCACCTTAGATAAATGGAAAATTGTAAACGATACTTTTCAAGCGGTACCAGAGCTCAGATGATTCTCCCCCAGACACCCTAAGAACCTGAAGTTCGCTAAAAAGACACCTCAAGTTTGAGATTTCATGCCGTTCTTTTTTGATTACACCAAATGATGTGCACATTTAAGAAAAGCCTATCTAAACTTTCAATTACTCTATTCCAGCTTTCTTGAAAAGCATTCCACAAAAAATAATGTTAAAGATTTATATTTGTCACCTTAACTTTCAGTCTTAACAGAATGCCTTTCAGATATTTATATATCATGAATTTCTTTAGTCTTCGATTTTTACTGAACATTTTCGATGATTCTATCGAAGATCTTATGGATAAAGCGGCACATTCTCCCGCTAGCTCAGGTTATCACATAACTCATTCGCTTTCAATAGCCAACTCATAACCTTTTTAAATGAAAAAAATGAATCTGAAAATGGTTTTTCAATCTTTCTAGACATTTAAGAAAAGGGAGTGACTATCTATATGGAATATTCCAGAGTCACCTTCGCCCATTTCCTCATTTTATCATGATTCGTATTCATTTTTCCAGAAAGAAACTCATAAACGATGCGATTGTTTTGCCAAACAACAGGAATTTTCCAGCGCATAAAAGCGGGAACCTTATGGTTTGTCCACCACTTATCCAGCCAATTTGCAGTTCCAGTTACCGGCAAATCGACCTTACAATCGTCACTCCAAGGTATAATTGCAAAAAAATGCCCCTGCCAGACATCCCGCCAAGTTGGTAGCTTCAAGTCTTTTTCATCAGACTCCACAAATTCATAGGCAACCTTCCAATCAGCCCAAAGCTTTTTGCCAATAAAAATGTTACCGCGATCGAATTGAACTTCGTGATCCCCTGCTTCAATGCAGCAGTTAGCTCGTTTTTCTCGAATGCATTTCACAGCAACGTCCATTTGGGATCGAGAAAAGCTAATTCCCTCTTCGCTCAAAACATAGCGTAAAAGTTGTTTCAGCTCAAAAGAAGTCCCGGGCTGTTTTTGGGATAAATCAACCCACACCCCTATTGGAGTTCGCAAAATCTTTTCAAAATAGGGTTGCAAATGAGTTTGAAAAAAGTGCTCCAATTCTTCCGATTCTTTTCCCAAATAAAGCAAGGCCGACTTAATTTCTTTGCCAAATTCTTTAGCCAGATAAGGCATCATGCGAGAACGCATTTTTCCACGTAGAAATTTCGGATCAAGGTTCGTACTGTCGTTGAAAAAAGGGATGTCGTGCTTAGAAAGCCAGCTTAAAATCTTAGCCTTATCAACTTCAAGCAATGGACGCCAAATCGCAAGCCCCCCCTGCTGCTTCGTTTCTGCAATCCCACGCAATTTAACTAAAGAAGCACCTTCTAGGATTCTTTTTAAGATAGTCTCAGCTTGATCATCTTGATGATGCCCTAAAACAACAGCTTGATAATCATAGATTGCGGCCACTTCGGCAAAAAACTGATAACGCAAATCTCGGCATGCAGCTTCTAAATTGCCGTGCATGGATGTTGGATCCAAAACCTTTAAGTGAAATGGAACATGGAGAGATTCCGCTAAAGTTTTTAAGGTCTCCGCTTCTTTTTCACTCTCTTGACGCCATCGGTGATCAATATGCGCAATACCAAGCTTGAGAGGGATCATTTTGGCACATTTTAAAAGAAGATATAAAAGAGCAATAGAATCTGGCCCTCCCGATAATCCTACCAAGATTGGGCGGGTCTCATCACAACGCATCTTAAGAAAGCGGAGAACAATTTCTTCCATTCAGCTTCACTAAATCCAGTACAATTGATATAAAACATAACTGATAATGATGACGGCAAGAATTAACCAATAGAAAAAATCAAAAGGGTCTTTCTGTGTATCAATAACGAGCTCGTTATTTCCACGAGAGCCCAGATTGCGCTTAAGGTTCAGGGGTAAGTCTTGTTCTTCAGAATCAACGAACAAATCCTTTAACTCTTTAACCTCACGGATGGGAATCCACTTTTCAAAACCTTTTTTCCAAACTAAGGTATCCGGAGTCACTCGCGGATCATATCTAAGCTGATTGATCGAAAAGGGACCTTCTGAGACTTCATTTAATTTAATCCACCATTCTTGGCGTGTTTGATCGTTTTTGTTCACAAAACCCTCGTTGGAATAGTCCGCTTTTTCATCAACGTGCATCAAATTAGTCTATAGGTTTTATTATCCAAGAAATCAAACAGAACGTAAACACATTGTAGCAAATTACTTGATTATTGTATCTTAAAACCCTAAAAACGAGTCATTCATTTCTATTTTCATATAAACCCGTCTTTAAGGAGAAAGTCCAAGGCAATGCTTCTGATCTGGCGATATTTACTTTTACAATACTTTCAAGTTTTGTCTTTAAGTACAGTGGCATTTGTAGCAATTTTGTTAACCACGCGGTTTGATGAAATTGCGCATTTTGCAGCTTTGGGAGCGGCCGGGTCTCACATTATCTGGTTTATCGTCTCTCAAATTCCTTATATTTTACCCATAGTGATCCCCATTTCCAGCCTGATTGCATCTTTACTTTTGATCCAAAGATTATCTCAGACTCATGAATTAACCGCCCTGAGGGCTTCGGGCTGGGCTATTCGAGATATTTTATATCCCATTTTAATCGCAGCAGCCTTTATTGCTCTTTTGAATTTTTATATTGTCTCTGAATTAGCCACAAATTCCCATTTACAAGCGAGTCTTTTAAAAAAAGAACTCCGCTCTATTAATCCGCTGCTTCTGCTCAATAATAAGCATTTAATGCGTGTGAAAGGAGCCTATTTTCATGCGATGGGCAATTCACGCGTGGGAGAATTTGCTAAAAATGCGCTTTTTGCAATGCCAAGCAAACAAAACAATCGCATTCAATTGATGATAGCCAAATCTTTACATGCGGATTCCGTCCTTTTTATAGGCAATAGCGTGACCAATATGACCACTTTACCCGTGGAAAATGGGGAGAGTTTTGATCATTTTGTCGTTGAAAATTTGGAAAAGACCATGACACCCATCCAGGATTTTTCCCTTATTTTTCAACGCAATGTTTTTTCCTTAAGCAATGACCATCTTAAGCTATCACTGCTAATTTATCGGATGAAAGAACAGGCACTGCACCTCCGCCAGCCTAATCTTTTACGTGAAGAAATGAAACAATTGCAAAAACAGCAAAACCGCTCCTACGCAGAAATCATTCGCCGCTTTTCACTTGCAATCGCAGTATTTAGCTTCACGCTAATGGGATGTGCATTTGGGATGAACATCAGCCGCCATCGCTCAAATAAGGGCGTTGTTTTCGTGATTGCTTTAGCCGTTTTTTATTTAATCTCTTATTTCACTGCTAAAGGCATTGAGCATCATTTATTTTCGGCTACACTACTTTACTTAATCCCCCATCTGCTGATTTTGGGCATTTCAAGCTTTATTCTATACCGTGTTTCGAGAGGAATTGAATAATGTATATGAAATCTAAAATTCCTTTCCAATCCATTTGGGAACGTTATTTCTTTCGTGAAGTAGTCAAATTATTTTGTGTGTTTATTGGAAGTTTTTATGGCCTCTATGTCCTCATTGACTTTTCCAGTCACACGACACAATTTAGCACTCATTTTCAGTGGAGCGAAATTTTTTCTTATTACTTCTATGAACTGATCCGCCGATTAGATGTCATTCTTCCGTTTGCCTTAATGCTTGCAACGATCAAAACGCTTTGTTCATTATCTACAAATAATGAGCTCGTGGCTTTAATGGCTAGTGGAATGAGCTTGAAATCCCTGCTTCGCCCATTTATTATCATTGGCCTGTTTTTTACTGTTCTCATGTATGGCAATGCGGAATTTTTACTTCCCAAAGCTCAAAAAGGGCTGAAACAAATCCATGACCGTCACACTTCCCTAAAAAATAAATTGGAAAACAGAGGATTTGTCCAACACATTATTTTAGACGATCAAACCCAAATTCTTTTTCAATATTATGACGAAGAACGTCAATTCTTTTTTGATTCTTATTGGATTAAATCGGCCGACGATATTTTTCGAATTAAATACCTTTTCCCCCATTTAGAAGTGCCCTTGGGTCGCTATGTTCACCATTTAACACGCAACCAAAATGATGAACTTGTCGAAAGCGCCTCTTTTGTAGAAAAAGAGTTTCCTCAAATTTATTTTAACCAGAAAAAGTTGCAGGAAACTTTATCACTTCCCGAAGAACAATCCTTAACGGATCTTGTCCAACAACTTCCTCATAATAATCGAATTAGTCATGAAAAAGAGGCCCAGGTGGTCTCCCATTTTTACCATAAAATGGCACTCCCCTGGCTGTGCCTATTTGCAGTCATCGCACCTGCCCCCTTTTGTGTGCGATTTTCACGCGGGCTCCCTGTTTTTATGATTTATGCCTGCAGCATTTTTGGACTTATTACCTTTTATTTAACCATGGATGCCGCACTTATTTTAGCAAAACGACAAGTTTTAGATCCGATTTGGGCTATCTGGATGCCTTTCTCCATTTTTTTTGCATTTTTTTTCTATCGATTTGTTAAGCTTTAGAAAAGTCGTTTAATTCCTTCGAGAGAACCACATGGAATGCTTTGATTTACGCTCATGGCCTTTTTTTGCACAAGCTGGCGGAGATGCTCATTCTCCGGCTGTTATCAAACACATCTCCATTGATTCTCGCCGCATTTTTTCCCCAAGCACTCTCTTCGTTGCCCTAAAGGGACAAGCCCATGACGGACATGCCTTCGTGGCGGAAGCCGCTAAGTCAGGGGCAAAATATGCTTTAGTCCATCAAGATTGGCAACCTCCCTATCCTCTCAAAGATATCATCTTGCTACGGGTCAATGATCCCTTAAAAGCTTTTCAAGCATTAGCAAAAGCTTATCGACAGGAAAGAACACAATGTAAAGTAGTGGCAATTGGAGGTTCGTATGGAAAAACTATGCTAAAAGACTTGCTGGAGACCATGCTCGCCAAACGATACAAAGTCATGGCCTCTCCAGAAAGCTTTAATAGCCAAATCGGCGTGCCCTTAAGCCTGTTTAAAATTAAAGATTCCCATGAAATTGCCTTAGTCGAAGCGGCTTTTTCAGAACCTGGAGAGATGGAAGTTCTTGCAGATATCATTATGCCAGAACATGTGATTTTGACATCGATTGGAGCTAAACATCTGCACACATTAGGAAGTTTAGAAACGACCGCGTTGGAAATGGTTAAGCTGTTGCAACCTTTAAAAAAAGATAATTGGGCATTGATTCCTTCGACACCTTTGTTTGGCCCCCATCTTCAAGAACGGACATCGCGCTGCTTATTTTGGACTCAACCTGATTCACGCCTTCCTCATGCCATTTCTGCCTCTACCACTCCCCAAATGACGCTCCCCTATTCCGTCCACTTTCCTGATCAATACTTATTTCAAGGAGAAATGACGAAAGGATTTTCTTATTCCCTCGATTTGATCAATACAGCCTGCAAATCTGCCTGGCTATTCGACCTTCCATCTCACACAATCAGCGAAGTTTTGCAGACGTACCAATTTGAGCCAATGCGTACAGAAATTTGGAAAGCTCCTACGGGGATGTTGTTTATCAATGACCCTTATAGCTCAGATCCGCAATCGATGGACCAAGCTTTGACTCGCCTCCAATACTTAGCCTCTAATGAAAAAAAGACGTTGATTTTTGGAGGGCTTAAAGGAATTAGCGATCAGCGAGAGAATGAATACCGCAGAATTGGCTTGGCTATTGCACAATCCCACATTCAACATCTCATGCTCATTGGCCCTCTATCTGATTTTCAATCTTTAGTTTCAAAACTTCTTCCCCATACCACAATCTCGTTCTATCCAACAATCGCACACGCCCTTCGCCATTTGCGCGAGGTAGAAGATCCTCGACAAGTTGTGCTAATTAAAGGTGCTCAAAAAGTCCCTCTAGATTTTCTCACCGAAACCTACAACGACAGTATTTGCACAAATCAAAGTGTCATTAATCTAGCAACCATAGAATCCAATTTGAATCTCATCAGACAAAAGTTACCTTCTCAAACGCGTTTGATGGTCATGGTAAAGGCCCTTGCTTATGGAACAGAAGACATTCAAATCGCAAAGTTTTTAGCATCCTGTCAGATTGATATTTTAGGCGTTTCCTACGTGGACGAGGGAATTGCATTAAAAAGAGCAGGCGTCAAGCAAGCCATATTCGCACTTTCAGCAACACCTGCAGAAATCACTAAAATTCTCAGGTGGGAAATTGAAGTTGGGGTCGGCGACCAAGCCTTTATTCAAGCATTAGCCAAAGAAGCTTCTATACAGCAAAAAGAAATTAAAGTGCATTTACATATTGATACAGGGATGAGCCGTTTTGGCTGTCGGCCTGAAGAGGCGTTGCCTCTGGCACAAATGATTCAAGAAGCCCCTTTTCTTAAGTTAGAAGGCGTCATGACTCATTTTGCCTGCGCAGAAGATCTAGAGCAGGATCCTTTTACCCATCAACAAATCAATAAATTTGATGCCGCTGTAGCTGAGATCCAAGCACTCGGTATTTCGATTCCCTGGAAACATGCTGCAAATTCTAGCGCCGCGACACGTTTCCATCTTCCCCAATATAATATGGTTCGCATTGGATTAGCTGTCTACGGACTCTTCTCATCGCCAATCGTACGGGATTCGCTTAAACTCAAATTAGCCCTCTCTCTTCTTTCCCGCATTGTCGGCATCAACGTGTGTAAGCAAGGAGAGACAATCAGTTATGGTCGAAATTATACAGTTGAAAAACCCCTTCAACGCATTGCGGTACTTCCCATTGGTTATTTTGATGGCTTACACCGCCACTATAGCGGTAAGGGATGGGTGCTCGTGCATGGTCAAAAAGCGCCCATGATCGGCAATATTTGT
The DNA here is from genome assembly GCF_050255895.1 of Parachlamydia sp. Classification (NCBI taxonomy): domain Bacteria; kingdom Pseudomonadati; phylum Chlamydiota; class Chlamydiia; order Parachlamydiales; family Parachlamydiaceae; genus Parachlamydia; species Parachlamydia sp. Next base: position 15,572 of record NZ_JBFWIR010000028.1, on the reverse strand, counting down.
ATGGACTTTATGATGATAGATATTACAGATATTCCAACCGCGCAAGTTGGAGATACCGTTTTGATATTTGGAGAAGATGAGCATCGAAATTTCCTTTCTCCAGAAGATCTCGCCATGCGAGGAGAATCGATTGTACATGAGTTAGTCACATGCATTGGACCGCGCATCCCGCGCATTTTCATTTATGAAGAATCGTGACTTAGTGACTGATTCCATTACTTTTCTATTGCTTCTTTTTGAAGGGAACAGATAGAATGGATCATTCTATCAGCCGGCGTGGCGAAATGGTAGACGCGGTAGACTCAAAATCTACTCTTGGCAACAAGGTGCTGGTTCGAGTCCGGTCGCCGGCAATGATAACCGAATGTTTTGTGAATCACGAAACATTCGGTTTTTTTATTTTAACCTTTTTTGAAGTTGGATACATGGCTATTTTTAACATTCATTGCGACGATCCTTGGTTTTCTTATATCCGTCAAGGCATTAAGCCTGTGGAGGGAAGAAAAAGCACCCATACGTATAAAAAAATTAAGGTAGGCGATCAAATCAAATTCAGCAATGGCAAAGAAAGCTTTGTGGCAAATGTGACAGAGATCCGGGAATATAGCACAATTGAGCAATATCTTGAAGATGTAACCCTAGAGAAAGCCTTGCCTGGCGTCAAATCGATTGAAGAGGGATTAAACATTTACTATGAATGGACTCCCGAAGAAAAAATCAGACAGTACGGTTTCTTGGGCTTATTTATTAAACCTGTATAAAAGAGGCACTCTGCAGTCAAAATCGGCACCATAAATTGGGCCCACCAATAGAGGATTTATCATCCGAGACTACTTTGTCTATCATCAAATTTTTTCTAGAAAATTCTGTGCTGTCTTTAGATCGATAAAGCGAGCAATGAGCTCGTGCATGTTTGTAAAAGGGTCCTCTTTTGGATCATCAAACTGTTTTAAAGATAATTTAGAAGCATTTTTGCATGCGGTATTGATAAGATGGTTGGTCGAATTGAAGATCTGAACACCATCTTTTTCATAATCAGCGAATTGGGGTATTTTTTTTAAAGATTTTAACATCTGCTGAGGGCTCCCAAATCCTGATTCACGCAGCTGGAAGTGAAGATAGGGCCATAACTCAAAACAGGGATTGCAGATAATTGGAACAAAGTTTTTGCGTTTGCAAAGTTCAATTCCGTTTAAAAAAAGCAGAGAGATCATTGTCACGGTCGAAAACACAATATATCCTATCATATTTCATCCCTATTGATTTCGTTTTAGCAGTATTAATAATACTTCTTGGATCGGTTCCCTCTCCTTTAATGATATGAACACGAATGCGCAAACTTCTTGCAAGCTCAGAGAGATAATCGACTTCTGTTTCTCCTTCGCATACCACTAAATCAAGGGGTGAATACAGAGGATTTGCATGCCTATAGGAACGTATGGAAATTCTTTTGATCATGAAAAACGAAATTTTCCTATGTATGGAAGCGCACCGTAGCGACCTTGTAGATAACCTTTTCCAATTGCTTCCCCCTTGCGCGGTTTAAAATCCAAAAGAGAATAGAGACGTGATCCATGTTGCTCATCTTTTTGCACAAACCAAACCTGATCCCTTCTAAATAAATCACTATCTAACAAAGAGGTGTCATGAGTGGTGAAAATAAGTTGAGCATTCTTAGGATTTGTTTTAGGATTATGAAAAAGCTCTATCAAATATTTCACAATATTAGGATGGAGATGGAGATCGAGTTCGTCAACAAAAAGCACTAAACCTTCACGTAAGGCTTTCAGCCACCCTCCCGCTTGCGAAAAAAGTCTTTGCGTTCCATCAGATTCATCCAAGAATAAGTCAAACAACACTTTTTGATCAGAATCAAGCATTTTATGCTGTGTTCTTACAGCCACTTTTTTTATAGGAGGAACTTCTTCTTCAATTAAGTGGAAATTCTCAATCCCAATATCTGCACACTCCATGAATTTATGGATCCAAGGCTCCGTTTTAGGGTCTTTTAAAAACTGAAAAGTTAGATCAGGATTAAAATAAATTTCTTGCGCCGGGCCATTTTTTAACAAAATAACAAGCTGATCTCTAAACCAAAGAAAGATGGGTTTTAGCTGCTCGCTATTAAATTGCACTGCTGTGGAAAGATATAAAGCGTTTGCACGCGTCATCTGTTCCCAAACTTTATGCTCCCCTTTAAAGCTTGGCCCATGATACCACTCATATGCTTTTGAAGATGCATTCCATTTTCTGGTAAACCATGTCTGTCGATACTTTTTAGGGTATGCATAAAGCTCTTCACTTATGATCTGATCTTCGGTAAGAGCCACATGATAAGTGAACCGAGTATCATTACAAACGAAATCGATAGAAAACTCGCTCGGTTCATTTTGAGATTTTGCATTGAGTCGAAACGGCTGCAGGGGAATTTTTTGCTTTTCTTGATAGGCCGTGGAAGATGCAAGAACAAACTGCTGCAGAAAAAAAATTGCTCGAATCAAATTGCTTTTACCGCAAGCATTCGGCCCATAAATCACAGCAGAACAAACAAGGCGCTGATTTTGAGAAAATTCAAATGTATTTGAATCACGCAACTCAGACCCTTTTCCTGCGGACAAATTTAAGACCTCTTCACTCTCAAAAGATCGAAAGTTTTTGACAGAAAATTGCAATAACAAGGGATTTTCTCCTGTATAATTCTTGTGTTTTCCTTATTTTTGCATATTCTCTGCAAAATGCCTAGAAATTTTATCAATTTACCTGTATTAGTAGCACAGGAAAAAATTTAACCTTTGGGAGGAAAATGGCAAAGCCAGAAGCTATAAAATTAATTGTAACGGTGTCAAATAAAACTTATGTTCTTGGGATTCTAAGTTTTAATACAAAAAAGCACGAATTTTCTTATCATTTTACATATCCTGCAAAAGCACCAATAGATCATTATAATTGTGATACAGGTTTATATACCGCCAGATTTGATCATATAACTTGGCATCGAAATAATGTGCATATAAAAAGACGAGATGATGTTGCTATTGAACGTATTGATTTAAACCCTGGCCCGCTTTTCTGCGAGAAGCCAGTTGTAACACCACTCTATGTTGAATCTATCTATTTCAATAATAATTACCTTGTTTACAGGAGATAGAACACTCTTATGGATGGAACTCCAGTCAAACTCAACAGATTTTAAATTTAGAAGAATCTTTAGGCTTCAGCGTTATGTTCATTTTAGTACCGTCTTTAACGAAAATGAAAGACTTGCTGCTTGGTTTCCAATTTTTAGATCTTCCGGAAGGGATGAATTATCCTCCTTGCCTTGTAGATCTCTGCAACCAAGCTCATCGTACGGGACGAATCATTTTATGGAGTGGATGGGATCTTATTATTTTGACATCACCTTACACTTGCAAGATCAAATCAGTGATCCCAAAAGAATTAGGGGAAAGCTACAGGTTGCCAAATTATAAAAATGTTCCTGCGGCAGTTACAGATTTATTGATGCAAGCGAACGATTTGACAAGAGAGGGTGATCGACTTGTCAAAGTCGGTTAACATTCATGCTTCACAAGTCTCAAGTAATTTCATCAAAAAATGAATAAACATTTCCGACGACTCTCCTCCCTTGGCTCCCTCTGTTGTTGACTTTGTCGTTCTATTTATATGAAGGGAGTAAGAAAAAGAAAGAAAACGTCTTAAAATCTAGCTAAACAGCCCGTTAATAGATCATAGATTCTTTACTTCGCTCATCAGCAATTAAGATTCCATGGTTCTAATTCATAGATCTCGCTTATTCTCTCAGACGATTCTAGCAAACCAACATTTTTTCCTATGGAAAGCGAGGTACAAAAACTGTTCAAATTCACATGTGAATCATATCGGAATCTTAATTTTGTTTAAATGAATTAAGACTCTCCGTCTTATAAAAATTTTCATCCCCAGATCCAGAACAACCCTTCAAAAAATTTTGAAAAAATGAAAGATAAAATAATGTCGATATTGTTAGTGTCCAAATGAGGCAGGACTAAATAAAAGGAGGGTTGGAATGAAAATCGTTGTAATTGGTGGAACTGGGCTCATAGGGTCAAAGCTTGTAAGCAAGCTGAGAAATCTTAAGCATGAAGTAATAGCTGCATCACCGTCTAAAGGTATTAATGCCACGACTGGTGAAGGTCTTTCCGAAGCGCTTAAGGGAGCAGATATTGTTGTTGATGTTGCAAATTCACCATCATTTGAAGACAAAGCCGTTTTAGATTTTTTTGAGACTTCAAGCCGTAACCTTCTTGCTGCAGAGAAAGTAGCTGGCGTAAGGTATCATATAGCTCTTTCAGTTGTCGGAACAGATCTTCTTACCGAAAGTGGGTATTTTCGCGCAAAAATTGCTCAGGAAAATCTGATCAAAGCATCCAATATTCCCTACACAATCATTAAGGCTACTCAGTTTTTTGAATTTTTAGGAAGCATCGCTCAAGCAAGCACGGTTGGAGAAGTGATTCATTTACCAGCTACGGCTTTCCTTCAACCAATTGCTGCAGAGGATGTAGCCGAGGCAATACTCCGTGTTATATCAGAAGCTCCTATTAACGGGATCATTGAAATCGCAGGCCCTGAATGTTTCCTTTTTCCAGAAATAGTGGGGCAGTACCTGAAAGAGACTCAAGATCCGCGCACAGTTGTCCCCGATGCTCAGGCACGTTATTTTGGAATGGAATTGAAAGAGAATAGTCTCACTCCTAGCAGCAAAAATCCACGTCTTGGTTCTACTGATTTTAAAACCTGGTTCCAGAAACAAAAAAGTATACAAGGTAAAAACTCATGAAAAAACTGAAAATTCATTCTAGCATGCAAAAGCTAACAATACCTCCTCGCTAGCACCTGATATACTTTTTATGTACTTCAAATTGGAGAAAAGATATTTTTATTAAAAAATAACAGAGGAATTTTATGACTTCATCACTCCAACTAAGTACATCTTCACCCCAAAGACAAGCCTCTGATTCAGGCACAAATTCTATCATTCCTTATCACAAGACTATTAGAGAGCTATTTGAAAAGAGCACAGCGAAAGATCCGTTTAACAATTGCATAATCGATTTATCCGGCAAGCCTGAAACAAATGAAAAATAGCTTCAGCAAACTGTGCAGACCATTTTTTCTGAATTCCTCGAAAATCAAACAAATTATCAACATCTAATCGTTAAAATTTCTCAAAAGCAAAATCGCCTTTATAAATGGATGGTGAATAATGACTTTGAATTACACCACAGCGAAGGGAAGAATCTTTTTTTAAAACGGTGCTTAGGACATCAAGAAAATGAATGCACTTACCCTCGTTATAAAACAATGTCGATTGGTGTCACCACTGTCATTTTCAATAAAGATTTGACAGAGTTCTTGGCTATTAAAGAAATGAGTGGCCCTTATATAGACTGGAAAGCTCCTACGGGTAGCGTCGAAGAAGAGAAAGAAACACCTCTTGAGGCCGCAGTTCGCGATGTTCTAGAAGAAACGAATTTGGAAATATCCCTTGAACATCTCCATCTAGTCTCTACTATATCTACAAGGAATTTTCGTGGGAATAAACCCGACTATAATTTTGTCTATGCGGGTATAAGCAATCATCCTGGCGATATTAAACCTAAAGAGAAAGACATTAAAGATGTAGCATGGCTATCCGTCAACGATTTTTTAAAAGGAGAACTGCCTGTGAAGCATGAATTAAGGCCACTGATTCTTCAACAAGTCGTAAGCATCGCAAAAGAATGCCTAGAAAAAAATCAAGGCTGGGGTGCCTCTCCTGCTTATTGGGGATCTGGTAAACCAGCTATTTTATTTCAAAAAACTTAGTTTTTTTCATCTAGTCATACAAAAATCAAATAAGAGGGTTTATGCAAAAATTATTTTTTACATTGCTGATGGGAATCTTACTGATCAATATAACCCCTGCTCAAAGCGACAGTTGGATTCAAGATTGCGGAACTTACATTTACATTGAAGGGACGATCTTAAATGACATTCCTGAAATTGTTGTTGATGATGAAGACGGTGAAACTGATACCCGATGGGAATTTATCCAAGATGTGGCCCAATATAAACATGCGGATTGGAATAATGTGATTGGGCGCGCTAAAAATATCACAGTTTTTCAGGCAAAAAAGATTGCGGAAGCAGATCCTTCCATTACCTATTTCTTCTTTGTTAAAGGTTATCAAATGATTTTAGAAAATAATGATGTTGTTGATCCTTACACACGTGTTTTCTATCATGGCGATGCAGTTTTCTTTAGCGGTGCACCTTGGTGGGGTTCTGTTCCAGGCCTTGCTGATGGCTATGTCAAAAAAAATGTTAAATAAGAGTTTATTTTCATCATTTTAAAACTACAGACTCGCCATAAACGTGGATGAAATCCACCATGAATAGACATAACTACACAATATCTCAAAAGTTATCCACTTGCACCAAAACATTTGAAAAGAAAATGTCGCACCTCTTTCAAAAAATGGAAAGACGTGTGACATAAAGAACTTTAAAAATCCTTTTTGTTTGCTACTCTGCCAGTAAATATAATTCTTTATTTAAAAATCGTCACAATTAATCATTCAAATAATTTTAAGGTTGAACAAATGCATTATTTACTTTATTTTTTCACACTAAAATAAGGAGTATCTAATGTTTTCTGATCCCACGATTCATATATGCAGTTCTTTACCAAATTGGAATACAAGTCAATCTCAATCTCATCATGATATTTGCCAAGAAGTTGATCGTAAAATATCTTCAGTTAGAGCTCAGGTACTTCATACCATTCGAAATAATATGCCTATCTCAACATTGTTTACTCCGAAATTAAAAATTGATTTAAGTTTATTTATAAAAGATCAAATATTTATTAGGCAAATCGCAATATCTCTCATTTCACTGGCCGAGTCGGCTTCAATTGACTGCGCTTTGATTGCTAAGCACTTTGAAAACAGCGAAATTCTAGCTGAGATCAAAAAAATGTTCAGACTAGATTCAAGCCCTCATCTGAGAACCTTCTATGAAGCCTGCGCAGATGTACTAAATCAAAAGCCATTTCCAAGTAATCTGAAATCAGCCATTGAAGGACGTATTTTCACCTTAAAAAATGCTCTGATTGCCATACATACCCCTGAAGCTATTTATAAGAACCAGATTCAAAATAAAATCCCTAGGCAAAGTATCTCAAGTATCAAAGAAGAAGGGATGAGCTTTATTCGAGAATCACTAAGCCTTCATTTTCATACTCTTAAAAGAAAAGAAAGCCCTTTCCGAGAAAATCTTTTGTCCAATGTGGAACAATTAATCCCTTTTGTTCAAAAAATTACAAAGATCTATCTTAGAGAAAATGCGAAAAGCTGCCCGAAAAACCCTCTAACATTCCGAAATCCCACTGGATATAACCATCACGGGCTTGTTGCAGCTACTGTTTTGGAGTCTTGTCTGAATGTACTCGGATACAATACAAGAATTATGGGGCGCAGCGACCTTGAGCCAAGAGTAACTCTCGCAACCGCACATAATGTCGTAGAAGTGAAGGGCCCTGATCATTTAAGATATATGATCGATCCCAGTTACATTCAATTTCATAAGGATGTTTTGTTAGATTACGCTCAGCTTCCAAAATCACCTGTTCTCATATTGTCTGAAAATGAACTCGATGATTACATAGAGAATAACATTATGGTTCATTGGAAAGCTACTTTCAAGTTAGTCTCCGAGGATCATAAGCCTACGCTTAACAAACTGTACACGCAAGACCAAAGTCTATTATACACATTTCACAAAACCAAATTTGCCAAAGAACACATTCTCTCTAGCCCAGAAGAATGGGTAAGAAAATCTTTCAAAAAAATCTGGGGACTTTCAACCTATAGTCCAATTCTTTCAGACATGGGCTTTCAAGAGATTTTTAACAGTGTAGGGATAGGGAAGAAAACGCATGAATATGTCAAAGCAATGGGAATTGCTTCTCAAACCTATCGTCATTCTTATGCGGAGCTAGAAATGCGTTTAGACGAGTTACTTAAAGATCCAACATTAAAAAACAAAAATTCGTTTGAAGCCTTGACCTTGATCGCACAATTCCCAAGAAAAATGCGAGCTAAATATGCGTCCTTGCTTGATATAGACCCTCGGATGCAAATCAATATAGGAATAGATATTAGTTTAAATGCTTATTATCGCGCTCTCAGACAAACAGTAAATCCTGATGGGAAAGATCTAAGTGTGATGTATGGTTGTTCAGGTGGAGATTGTATGAGCATCCTTGCCACCACCGATGCCTATAATTTAACTCTTGTGGACCTAACACGCGTTTCTTTTGCCGAATTTGAGACTGCATTAGCTCTATTTAAGGCTCGCAATTCTTTGCTTGAAGACCAACTCAATCAGCTTGAAAAAACGCATAGTTTTTTTAGCTTACGAGCACGATATGGAGGGGGTGTAAGCCAATACTTAGGTCAAGGCAAGCACCATATGGACAAGCTGGCCATGAAATTATTTTCTGACTTAACAGGACTTGGCGTCGATGTAAATGAAGTGGCTCTCTCTTCTATTGAAGATGGAATACGCATTGACTTTCCTTGGCAATACCATGGAGCCACTTCGCCTAGATCAAGAAGCATTACATTTATGACTGCCGATATTACAAAACCTGATTTATATCCAGCATCTCTTAAAAGACTATTAGAAACAGGCATCGATATATTTTATATGAAGGCTGCTTTTTTTGCAGCGCAGGCTTATTCCCAATTTTTACCACACATTGCAAAATCTATGAACACCGGTGGATGGCTCATGACAGCTGATAAAACATGGATGATGGAAACTGTTGATCCAGAGCCATGCCTAAAGCAAAATGAATTTATTTTTATACCTAAAAAAAGTGAGGAAATACGCATTCTCGAAGAACTTATGCATCCACCTTTTGATCCTTTTTCCCCGATTCAAACGCTTGAAATAAATCCACCTAAAGATAGATTTCAGAGGGGACCAGGCTCAGATCTAACCTACTGGTCAATTCTTAGCTTGCGACAGAAAGTCTAGTCATTTCTTCTAGATATTGCCTGTTTTTAACAAGGCGAGTCTCTTTAGGGAGACTCGCCTTGTCGCTAAAAAATTGTAAATCACACTCACATTTTTTGATCTCTTTATACTAAAACACAGTCATTATTCCACCAAGATTAAGTTTATAAAAATTTCGACCTCCGATTCGTATGATAAAATTTATCTCCTTGGAATCTGAATGGGGGCTTGTATGGCTCTGGCTCATATTGTAAAACAATCACCTTGTACCTTCGGCGGTTGGAAAAGCTTCTTCGTCGTAACCTTCCCATATTCTTCACTCAATTCATTGCGCATTGCTTCGGTTAAATCATGGGAAAAACAGTTCAAATAAATCTTTTTGAAGGTAGTTTACGTCTTTTTCTCTTGAGGAACATTTTTGAGAATCGAGCATCTTTAGCAATTCAGGATAGGCATATTCTCTAATTCCTGTTGTTTAGCAGGCATCCGCTTCCAACTAAATAAGATCTTTAGGGCAATACAAACTTATCAGTTTATTTTCAGTTCCAAATAAATTTTTAAATAGAAGTAGCCAATGAGGCACAATTTGTAAAATAGGTCAAAAAGTTGGTTTTCCGTAGAAGGCTATTTTTTGCCATCTAAACAATCAGCCTAATTAGAGAAAGAGGCAGATTTGCCTGGTTTTCAATACTATAGATCAACTCTTTTTAATGAGATCCCACTTTTTAGCTTGCTAGGCTAATGCCATCCGCATTTTTCCAGCAACCTATGTGATTGTTCATTTCTTCCAGCAAAATTGTTCGAATTATCTGAATTAACAAAACAACAAATAATTAAAGATATATTGAACTTTAATTAACTTTATTTAAAATTTAAATTAACAGAACTACTCAACCGAAATAGAATTAACTAAATATCTTTGAAGGATTGACTTTATGAACGAAATTGATGAAAAAGAAAAAAAGTTATTTATTCGCTACGGTTCAGCTGCTTCCGAAGCGATGTTTGATTTCCCCTGCCATTTCTTTCAAGTGCCTGCCTGCAAAGGAGTCATTGCCTATCGTATCGAATACGGATGCGCTGTCGTTTTTGGAGAGCCGATCTGTCCTCCTGAAGAAACAGCCAAGCTAGCAGAAGCTTTTCATCAGCATTGTCAAAAATCCAATTTGAATGTCATTTACATTATTGTATCAGAAAAATTTGCCAAATGGGCCAAAAATTCCTACTGCAATATTTTAATTGAAGCATGTTCCGAGCTTATTTTTGATCCTGAAATTGATCCATGTAAAACCAGCAATAGATTAAGACATCGTGTAGAAAAAGCTTCAAAACGTGGGTTAATGATCCATGAGTATATTCCTTTTGACGCTAAAATAGAAGAAGCTCTTAAACAGATTGGAATTGCATGGCAGCAAGCCATAAGAGGCCCTCATATTTATTTGGGACATCTTAACTTTTTTGAGAGCTACATCGGAAAACGGTGGTTTTATGCAAAAGAAGGGGACAAAATCACAGCAATGATTATGTTAAGCCGAGTGGAATCTAGCGATGGCTGGTTACTCAAATTCTTAATTACTTCCCCTGAAGCACCACAAGCCACATCTGAATTTTTAATGACTTCTGTTTTGGATGTTTTAAGAAAAGAAAATTGTCGCTTTTTATCAAAAGGGACTGCACCTGCTAATTTATTGGGAGAAGTGAGTGGTTTAGGTTACGTTTCCACACATCTCTTAAGTGGTATGTACAAAGTCATTAGCAAAGTATTTAAATTTGAAAAACGTAAAGAATATTGGTTAAGATATGATCCAAAAATAGTCCCTTCTTACCTTTTATTTCATCGCCCTCACATCGGTTTTAATGAGATAAGAGCGCTAATGAAAGTCTTTAAGGCCATTATATGATGAAAGCAGCCGTAGTCCTTGAAGAACGTGTTCGGTATCGTGTTATTCTAAAATTCTAATGACGAGAATGTCTTTAAAGCAAAACTACCTAAATGATTCTTTTTACTTCAAGGACTTATAAACAAATCATTCGTTTTTTTTATCTCTAAGCATATAATAAGCGAGACTGTCATTCGATCATTATCCAAAACAACTCTATTAATAAAGGGGAATTTCATGAGCGTTAAAGACTCCAATGGTGCCGAGCTCAACAATGGTGATAACATTACTGTTATTAAAGATTTAAAAGTGAAAGGTGCTTCCATGACCATCAAAAGAGGAACACTTTATAAGGACATTCGCTTAACTGACAATGATGAAGAGGTAGAATGCGGTAAAGGCAGAAATACCATCGTATTAAAAACCTGCTTTTTAAAGAAAGCTTAATTCCTCCATTTTTAGAATGTTTGTGAAAACTAGCCCCGCTTAGTTGGTCACAAGCATTCGTTTTTGTAAGAAACCCGTAGATATTTAATAAATTTAGCGATTGTATGACTCTCTCACCTTTTCAACTTTCCCTGGATAGCTGGACTCAGCGAGCAAGAATGCATGCTGAACGAATCAGCCCGTTCGCAGATTCTTTTCTGAAGCGACGTTCTTTAGGTTTCACACATGCCGTGCATGACTTTTTATTTACATATTACAGTTTTTCCCCTCAAAAGTTAAAACAATGGGTGCCTTCTTTTGAAGAAGATCTCACCATTTCAGATAACTTCCGTAAAGACTATCCTTGGTTGAATGATTATTGGTTTCAGCTCAATGGCAATGTGCTGTCCCTCAATCAAAATCGGATCCACGAAAATACCAAAGGACTTGCAAAATTCGTGGCAAATTTATGTCAAAAAGTGTTGCAGCAGCCTCCTCGATTTGGCTGTTTTGGTCTTCACGAATGGGCCATGGTTTACAAATTATCACCAGAAACAATCAGACATAAAAAACATCGTCTTAGACTGTCTCAAGAAGAACTCGTAACTTTTGTTGAAAGTCAAACAATTTGTTGCTCCCATTATGATGCATTCCGCTTTTTCACAGATGAAGCCCGCCCCCTGAATACCTTAAATCCAACACTTGAAACCCGGCAAGAAATGGAGCAAGGAGGCTGCTTACATGCCAATATGGATTTATACAAATGGTCCACAAAATTATGGCCCTGGATAGGCTCCGATTTCATCGCAAAAACGTTCTTTCTGGCTGTTCAAGGCAGAGAATTAGATATGCGTGCAAGTCCCTATGATTTGCTCGAAGAAGGTTACGCCCCCTTATGCATAGAAACAGAAGAAGGCCGAAAACAGTACCAAAACGAACAACAACAATTGGCAGAGAGGGCCTCTTCCTTACGGAGTGAACTCCTTGCGTTTTGTGAACGTTTCTTGTTGCTAAAATCGCACAAGCATTTCTCCCCTCAATCCCGCCATGTGGAAACATTAATCTATCTATAAGTTTAAGCCTTAAAATCTGCAGACAATGCCAACTCTTGCCAAGTTTTAAACTCTTTACGCAATTCATCCAATTTTTTATTGGCGAGTTCATAAGCGATCCCTCCTAACAGTAAATGCAAGGTGGATTTTCAGAATTCACCACTTGTACAACTGCTTCTGCAACTATTACAGGATCACCCGGCTGATTTCCATCTCTCTCAACAGCGGATGATCGTGTTTGACCGGATGTCTGTTCGTAATCTGGTAATACATTAGTTGCAGATTTTAAGGACCCTCCTAAAAAATCGGTGCGAAATGGTCCCGGCTCCACAATGGTGACATGTATTCCCAAGGGAGCGACCTCTAAAGCTAGAGCTTCTGAAAGCCCTTCTATGGCAAATTTGGTGGAATTATAAATTCCCCATCCCGCCAATCCCACTAAACCACCAATCGATGAGAGATTAATAATATGTCCGCTCCGCCGCTTACGCATGTAGGGCAGGATAGCGCGAGTCACACGTAATAATCCGAAAACATTCATCTCAAAAACGTTTCTAATTTCGGAATCACTTGCCTCTTCTACAGCTCCTAACAAACCATACCCCGCGTTATTGACTAGAACATCAATTCTTCCAAACCGCGTGATTGCAGACTGCACCCCTCTTAAAACCATATCTGGATCATGCAAATCCAATGTGATGGCTAATAAATGATCAGAAAATTCCACAAAATCGGCAGCCACTTTTTGGGGCGAACGAGAGGTTGCCACCACAAAATCACCTCTTTCAAGAGCAGCTTTAACAATTTCCCAACCAAATCCTTGTGAAGTCCCTGTAATAAACCAAACGAGCTGTTTGCTTTAATTATCGCTCATAAAAAATACTCCTTCTTGAACCCTGTTGTTGGTGTTAGAGTAATCAATCCTTTTAAAATTTCAATATATTTTTTTACAAAAAGTTAGTTATGCTTGCTTCTTAAATATTTTTGGAAAATGATTGAATGGATCTAAATAAACAGACTCATTACTACGAATGAAAATTTTTAAAAAGCAGTCATGAATATCCTCTACCTTCTTATTGGGATTTTATTTTTATCATCAACGGTTTTCTATGCAGAAGAATCTGAGAAAAAAGAACCGACTAGAAGAGCTCTTCCTGCACCTTTTGCCTCTCCTCCCTTTCCTTCTGGAGAATTTCTAGGCACTCCTCTAATAGGGATACCCGTCAGTGACACAATTTATCCGTTAATGAAAGTGATTTACAAACTTCCTTGTGGAGAAAGAATTAAAAAAAGCAGGGTAAAAGCTTATGGTTGGATTAACGGTTCGGGCAATATAAGTAGCTGTAGCCACTCAAATGCTCCTGAAGGTTACTGGATTGTTCCAAATCGAGTCGAGCTCGACCAATTTGTATTTCGCCTGGAAAGAGAAGTTGATACTCTCCAAACTGATCACATTGACATAGGGTTTCGTTCCACCATTCTCTATGGGATTGATTATCGTTATACAACAGCTGGGGGTTGGACAAGCCGACAATTGTTAAAACACAACTATTTATACGGATATGATTTTACCGAGCAATACATAGATACGTACATCCCAAAGATTGCTCAAGGTGCGATCATCCGAATAGGTCGTTGGGCTTCTTGTCCAGATATTGAGACGCAGTTTGTTCCAGATAATTACTTGGGAACTCACTCGCTGATGTTTACCTTTGATACTTCTACTCAGACAGGGGCCATGTTAACAGTCATGCTCAATAAGTACTGGACAGTGCAAGCTGCTTTACACGCTAGCACCGATATGGCACCCTGGTATAAAGGAGCTGTTCCTACTGGAATGCTCGGAATTCGATGGGTTTCCTGCGATAATCTAGACTCTGTGTATCTGATGCTAAACTCTATCAACAGCGCAAAATTTCGTCGATTTCGCATGTACGGTCAACGACTTGGTCACGATAACTACAACTATGTTGTCGCAACCTGGCAGCATAAATTTTCTGATGATATTCACACAAAAACAGAAGGCTATTTTATGTGGCAGCGGAATGCCGTACGCGGGGGAACACCAAGTGCCGGACCGGTTCGCTCTTTTGGCGGAGGCGGAGGCATCGGTCCAAATATCCATGGAACATCTTTGACATATGGGTTTGTGAATTATGCATTGTTTAAATTTTCAGAAAAGGGTTTTGTGACTTTGCGCAACGAAATTTGGAGAGATGCACAAGGAGAAAGAACGAATTATCCAGGTACATATACGGGTCATACGGTTGGATTTACATACAATTTCACCGAAGAACTTCAAATACGCCCTGAAATTGGCTACTATAGAAATTGGAATCGTGATGCATTTGATCGAGGAAAAAGAAAAGGAACTGTTTTAGCGGGCCTGGATATGACAATACGTTTTTGAGAATAGTACCTCAGGTTAACTTTAGCGATTAGCCAAATTAAGGGCCTGCTAGGGCAAAATTGTTTGTGCTTCTTTTACATGTATACGCAAAACACCAAACGTGCTGGTATGCGATCGCGCACGTGTGTACTGGATTGCATGATTCCAATGAGCGGCAATTTTGGGAAAATAGACTCGGAGTGTTTTCACCTTCTCACTAATAATTTCGAAATGTCAGGTGTTGGACGAATCCGAGTATGTGCGACATCACCAAAAAATTGGCGTGCAAATATCTTCCAAATCAGAAGTCATCACATAGAGCTACCTGGAGGTGGTTTATAAAAATTTAGGTCCTTTAGTGCATAATCTCAATATTTTTTTTAGGAGATTAGCATCTCTTAAAATATAATAAGGGGTTGTGTTATCAAAAATAATAGCCTGATAAATTTGATCTCTATCCTACGACAATGAGATAATGCATGAATAAAGACTTCCGATTATTGTTTTTCTGTATTTTGTGGATCCTTTTTTTCAATAACCAAGCAATGGGGCAAACAGATGAAAAAGAGAATTTAAAAACAACTTGTAAAAAAGAAGAAAAAGAAAAAACCGACGAAAAAGCAGAAACAAAAGAAGTAACCAATCCATGTGAAAAAAAACAGGAAGAGAAAGAAAATAACAGCGAAGAGATTAAAGAAGAACCCCCAAAAGTTGGAAATTTCGCTTTAACTACTTCCCAACAACCTGCTTCACTGTTTGGATTTGTATGAAATATTCTTT
>NZ_JBFWIR010000027.1:0-37873 GCF_050255895.1 Parachlamydia sp. | reverse complement strand
TCTTCACTTGTTCTAGGATTTTTTCTAGATTAGCAAACTCAACACTTTCTCCACCCATTTTGAAGAAATTTTGAACTCTTCCGAATATTTCTAATGTTTGGCCAACGATCGCCCCGCGATCTTCTGTTTGAAAAAGGCCATCACGCTTGGGATCTATAATCCGAATATCTCCCCTACTCGATTCAAGATAGGCTGTCAATAATGAGGGGCTTTTTAAAGCAATTCTATCCGCATAGATCGACGCTTCAACATGTGATAAAAGTGAAAGAGAAGGATAATGCATGGACTTTAAACTATCTAAACCTGCTGTGGCTACTTGAGAAGCACATTCTGTTAACCCATAGCTAGGTAAAACACACCAACCCAGACTACGGGCTTGCAGATAAAGTGATTCCGTCAGTTTTCCTCCACCGACCACTATGGCACGTAAGCTTGGTGGGGCTGAAAGCTTATGCATA
This sequence comes from Parachlamydia sp., assembly GCF_050255895.1. Lineage (NCBI taxonomy): Bacteria > Pseudomonadati > Chlamydiota > Chlamydiia > Parachlamydiales > Parachlamydiaceae > Parachlamydia > Parachlamydia sp. The sequence goes on along the minus strand of NZ_JBFWIR010000027.1, from coordinate 37,415 downwards.
ACAAGATCAAAGATTTGCGTTGGAACTAGAGCCGTAAGTGTTCCCGCATGCTTCACAACATATTCATAAAAAGCAAAAGGATTCCATTTTTCTTGAAATATGTGCACGCGCGCTTTTGATAGCAGGCTTCTGGCCCAAATACCCAAGCCTCCTACATGAAAATCAGGTAAAGCATGGATCCATCGATCACTTTGATTCGCTTCTAGATGGAAGTTCACGGCTTGCGCAGAAATCAGCACACTTTCCTTAGCCAGCAAAACCATTTTGGGAAATTCACAGACCTGTGCAGTTGAACCCGAAGTAGCCACACAAATGTGACTCTCTAAATGGACGTTATTCTGAAGGGCTGCCGCAATTTTCTCGTGTATCAATTTAGAATATTTAGGATTAATAAGAATTTCATTCTGAGGAGAAAACCAATCAACCAACATACTTATCTACAAAAACTTTATATTAAAAGGCTTATTTATCATGATGAAGTTTCGGTTTAGAATCAAGAAGTGTATTGGATTTTTTGCTTTGCTTCTGTTAATTTGAGTATATACACCCGGAGCATCCCCATGATTACGAAGACTAAGGTCATTTGTACAATAGGCCCTTCTGTTAATTCCTTAGAAAAAATACAGGCACTCATCCAAGCTGGCATGAATGTGGCGCGTTTAAATTTTAGTCACCAAACGCATAAAGAGCATTTAGAAACCATTCAATTACTCAAACAAGCACGCACAAATCTCAATACACCTCTCGCCATCATGCTGGACACAAAGGGCCCTGAAATACGACTTGGACGTATTAAAGATCAAGAACGCCTCTTAAAACCAGGTCAAAAATGGCTTCTTGTTAAAGAAATCATCGAGGGTGATAGCAATCAAGTCACCATCACACCGCCCGAAATCATTGATCAATTAACTGTTGGCATGCAGGTTCTTTTTGATGATGGCTATATTTCTTCACGCGTTGTTGAAGTGACTTCCAATGGCGTCTTGGTTGAAATTTTTAACGGAGGACTCATTCGCTCTGGCAAAGGGGTCAATATCCCTAATACCTCGCTAAACCTCCCGGCTTTAACAGACCATGACATTGCGGATATTCGATTCGGATGTGAACAGGATATTGATATCATTGCAGCCTCCTTCATCCGATCTGCTGAGCATGTTTTAACCATTAAAAGATTGCTTGAGCAAGAAAAAAAATCATCCATTCTTATTATAGCCAAAATTGAAAATAGTGAGGGGGTTCAAAACTTTGACAGCATTGTGAAAGTAGCTGATGGAATCATGATCGCACGCGGTGATTTAGGTGTGGAAGTCCCTTTAAGTCTAGTCCCTAAATTGCAGAAAATGATGATTAGGAAATGCTATATCGCTGGAAAGCCCTCTGTAACAGCCACACAAATGCTTGAATCTATGATTCATAATCCCCGTCCTACGCGCGCGGAGGTATCCGATGTTGCGAATGCCATATATGACAGCACCTCGGCAGTCATGCTATCGGGAGAAACCGCAATTGGACATTACCCGATCGAAGCTGTCACCATGATGAAAGAAATCATTAAAGAAACAGAAGAAGATTTTGACCACTACCATCACTTTAGCATGCAGACACCTTACATCAGCAATGATGTCCCAACAGCTGTTTCCTTGGCTACAGTGAAGATTTCTCATACTGCCAATGCAAAAGCCATCTTCACGTTTACAAACAGCGGAGGCACCGCTAGATTGCTTTCACGCTTAAGACCTCCCATGCCAATTATCGCACTGACTCCCAATGAAAAATGCTATAATCAAATGGCCCTTAATTGGGGTGTCATTCCTTGCAAAGAGGCTGAGCCTGTTAAAAACATTCAAGATGCATTCAAACAAATCAGCTCATTTGCCCTAGAAAAAGGACATGTAAATTCTGGAGATCTTGTCCTAGTTACAGCTGGATCTCCCTTTGGATTTACTGGAACGACAAATATGATGATCGTCGAAAGCATCGGCGATGTTCTAGTACGTGGAATGGTTGGATTTGGCCCACGAGTTCACGGAAACATTTGTTTTGCTTTATCAAGCGATTCTAAAGAAGTATACGAGGTTAAAGGTAAGTTGCTCGTTATCACCAACTGTGATGAATCTTATCTCCCATTGATTAAAGAATCCCTCGGTGTCATTTTAGAGAATTTTCCGAACGATAAAACGTCTGAACAGTTTCTTAAAAAAATGATGGAATCCCTTCATAAACCCTATCTGTGCCAAGCAGCCCATGCCACACGGATTTTGAAGGAAGGGGGAATGGTCACTTTAGACCCTGAGAAAAAGATCATCTATAAGGGAATTGTTTTGAATGTGTGATTATGAGCCCCAAAAAAGTCACAAAAAGTCAAGGAATCGCCATTTAATGAAATTAGCAATTCTTGAAAACAGCTTAGCACGACCTACTCACCGCTGATTAAAAGAGTAGTTAGGATTTTCGAAAGCTCTTGGTTCCTTCAGGATGAGGATCCTTTCAAATCTGAAAGGATCCTATAAGCCAATCTACGGATTTCGTTGTGGATTGCGTTGAGGTGGTGGGGGAGGAATATAGTAAGAATGGGGTTCTTCAAACCAACTTTGAAATGGGGGACTATCTCCCGGAGTAGCGGTCGTAGAACCAGGTGTCACCGTAGTAGATCCCGGCGTGACCATCGTGGAACCTGGAGTTAAATCACCCGCACCCACAGAACGTGAATAACGCCCAACGGAAGGTGAAAATTCTCCTTGGGTTCTCGAATCCCAGCCGGCTTGGGGAGAATCCCATCCTGCATATTTGGACCCCTCTCCAACAGAAGGACTATAATAGCCTTGGATTTGATCGGTTGACCCAGGAGTAATTGTGGTCGATCCAGGTGTAATGGTTGTGGCACCCGGAGTTACCGAATCTTCCCCTGCTGTTTTTGAATTAGCACCAACTGACGGAGCTTCATTGATAATGTATCCTTGTGCAGGATACCTTGTAGGATAAGCAGCTTCACATAGGCAAGATGCACCTAAAAGAAATGCAACGGCCCATTGTCTTCTCATCTTCATGACTTTTTCCTTTGTTTAAAAACTTAAACATGGAGTCGCTGTTGAGTGATTGCACAAAGAGCTGCTATTGCGGCTGTATCGGTTCTTAAAATATGGGGGTGAAGCTTCACCCCTTCAACATCCAATGCTTGAAGTGTTTTTTCTTCTTCATAACTGAATCCACTTTCTGGTCCAACAAAAAAAATAACACCATTCTGAAAGCGCTCTTGCTTAAGCTTTTCAACACAAGAAGGTGCATCTGGTTGAACATTTCCAAAAAGGGCGGGCAAAGGAAGATTCCTTTCCCATTTTTCTAGGGGTGGTTTCATAAGAATCGTAGGCAAATAAAAACTGCCACATTGTTTCATCGCTGCAATTGAAAGGGCACGCATCCGCTCAATTTGATGCTCTGTAAGCTGTTTGCGCTCCCCACGCTGTGAAGGGAAAAGCCAAAATTGTGTCATGCCCAATTCTGTCCCTTTCTCAAGAATAAAATCCAAACGATTAATTTTTGGAATTGCTTGGGCAAGAATAACTTCGAATGCTGGCTTTGGATGTTGAACAGTCTCTTCAACACGAAAGATAGCCCTCTTTTTTTCAAGGTGCTCTAAAACGGCATGCCCAAATCCGCCTTCCCCATTGACAACTTCGACACTTTCCCCAACTTGCGTACGCATCACATGGACCAGATGGTGGAATTCCTGTCCTTCTATAATCAACTCAGATCCTTTCTGAAAAGGTTGAGGAATGTAATATCTTTCGGCTGGCACGCTATTTCCCTATTTGGACTTTAATTTGGTTGTCATCTAAACGACTATCTAGCAATAGTTTACGATCAGGAGTTACATACAAAGCTAAGCGTTGCACATATTCTCTAAAACGTTCTCTTAAAAGAGTTTCTTGCCTTTTTGAAGATAATGCCGAAACGTTTTTGTCTTCAGGTAAAGCACTAAGGGAATAGGCCACATAGGTATCTTCTAATGCATGTGCATCAATAATTTCAATGCTCCACTGCAGAATCTCTCTTTCATCTTTTGGAGCAGCAATCACGACAATCTGCAAATTATCGCGAATAATATCGAGAAATAAACGACTGACATCTTTCACATAAAGTGGAACAGAGAAGATCGAAATCCCATTTTTTTCAATGATCGGACCTTGAAAAGACAAGGAATAGGTATGAGGGTTAATGTCAGAGCTATTTTTAAAAGGATAAAAAACTTGCACAGGAAGTTCTTGTTTTAAAGGCAAAAGCTTTTTTCTCAAAAAGTCTATCCGCAAATTAGCCGCTTCTGGGTCATTAATCTCCTCCATTGCATACTGGCGAAAAGGAATCGCAACCTGCTTCCATTTTTCGGGGACAGGAAAACTAATTTCATCATCATATGTATGTGAGGGATCATTACTTAATTTGTCTAAGTCAGCTGACGCAATTTTATCCAGGTTAAATGTCAGCTTTAAGCCTTTATTTTTTAATCGTTCTATTTCCTCTCGGGGTCCGCTCAAGGTTTGCATGAGTTTTTGCGGCCAAACGTCCAAATATTCATATCCTTCAGGAGGATTTCCTACCGGCGGCATTACTAAAATAGGGATCTTCGCTGTCACAAGCTTCGTCAGCTTAATCACAAATTCAGCGTGATCAACAGCCGTAATGTGTTGTAAAAGGTTAATAGCGGGATTCAAACTAACCAAATTTTTCTTGGATATGCGCACAACCCAGTCGTCGCTATCTGCTGTTGAAGCATCTAAAAGAACTTGAACATCTCCGGGTTCCAAATCTTGAATAACATCCTTCGTCCCAGTCAACGTCAAAGTCATTCGTCTCTCCAAAATTCCATTGGACAACAAGCCAAGCACTGTTTTATCTGGGGCCAGATTGACAATTTTAACGGGAACATTGGGGATGGTTTTCGTTTCAAGAATCGAATGATTCACAAAAAACCAAATGATGATGGCAGAAATGACTGCAACAGCTTTACGGCCCCAATTATGAAAAAAAAAGTCTTTTACTGATTCCATTGTTTAAGCTGTCCTATCAAATCAAAACCTGATTCCACTTTAGTTTTAGGAGGGGTGAATACGCTGCGGATGATTCCTTTAAAACGGTCCATTTTAACTCCTCGAGTCATAATGCCTTCTCGAGCGATGGATACTTTTCCCGTTTCTTCAGAGACAACAATAATAAGTGCATCCGTAATTTGGCTAATTCCAAGACCTGCACGGTGCCTTGTTCCCATCGATTTGGAAAGCTGTGAACTATCATCAGCTAATGGCAAAATAGTTGCGGCTGACAAAATTGTCATTCCTCGAATAATTACGGCGCCATCATGCAAAGGCGTTGTCGTTGTAAAAATGGATTCGAGTAATTCAGGAGAAAACTGGGCATTTAAAACGACGGCTTTATTGGCAAACTCATCTAATGAATCCTGATTTTCAAGCAAAACGAGAGCGCCAATTCGCCTTTCCGACAAGCGATAAATAGTTTGAGCGGTACTGTCGAGAAACTTATCGAATTCGGTAATTTCCCGATATTTCTTTCCCTTAACGCTCATTTTAGAAAGCGCCAGTCGTAACTCTGGTTGAAAAATAATTAAGACGGCAATTACCGCTACGTTGATGAAATACCACATAAGCTTTTGGAGAACAGGAAAGTCAAGCCATTTAGCTCCTGCATAAACAGCAACAAAGGCCAGCAAACCCAAAATCAAATCCATCGCTCGTGTATTCCAAAAAAACGACAGAAGGTTGTACACCATTATAGCAATAATGATGATTTCCAATCCCGGAATCATAAAATGAAATACATTCATCAATCCTGACCTCGTTTAAACAAATCTCTCCATGAGATCTATAACTCCACGATGTTCTTTTACATCATGCACACGAATTATGTCGACACCCTGCTGTAAACCTATGACATTGACAGCGATCGTCTCCGACAAAACATCCGCAGAGGATTTATTCACGATTTTGGAAAGAAAAGACTTGCGTGATGCTCCCAACAAAACACGAAAACCCATCGACTTGAACAAGGATAGATTTTGTATAATTTGAAGATTATCATCAACCGTTTTTCCAAATCCGATGCCAGGATCTAGAATAATTCTTTCTTCTTTTACACCATTTTTTTTTAATTCATTCACACGGTATTCAAACCAGTGCATCAAATGAGGCACTACGCCCTCTTTATAAACAGGATTTTGCTGCATCGTGCGAGGCTCACCTTGCATATGCATCACACAAACGTCCACATCAAAAGAGGCTGCAATTTCTCGCATGAGAGGAATGCCAAATCCACCCACATCATTGATAAGAGATGCCCCTGCCTCGATAGCGGCGGCTGCAATCAGAGGTTTCATGGTGTCGATCGACAACACACATTTTGTTTGTAAACGAAGAGCTTGGATAACAGGGACAACGCGAGCTAATTCTTCTTCTTCAGAAACAGATAAAGACCCGGGACGAGTGGATTCTCCTCCAATATCTAAAATATCAGCTCCATCGTGCTCCATTTGCAATCCACGGGCTATGGCTTTCTCTGTATCTTTGTATCTTCCCCCATCAAAAAATGAATCTGGAGTCACATTTAAAATTCCCATTAATTTAGCCTTAGACATCCGTAATTAACCTCAACTCTTTTAAGACAGTGCGTTTTTTTTCACACGTTTGTTCAGCACAAATCGCTTTAATTTTTGATTTTTTAATAGGCAATGGAGTGTCTGCAATTAACAGATCTTTGAGAACGATCTTTAAAAAATCAGGATTTGTAGATGGCATATGTTTGATTAATTTGGCTAAAAGAAATGCATCAATATGTGACTTACATAGAGATAGATTACATTTAAAACCGGGCACTTTTGCCGTCTTTACCCTTCTTACACGATAATAAGCTATAAAAGCTTGCTTTTTATACGCATAAAACTTTTCTTTAAAAACCCCCTTTAGGGCCTGCTCCATGTAGCAAGATGCCTCATCCAAAGACAGTATGACAAAAAGAGACATGAAAGAACTTTCGCTACTTTCCTTCTGACTAATCACATGGACTAAGTGACGTGCATAATCCATTTTGCCTTGATTACTTAAAGCGCTGAAGATACTTTTTAACTCTTCGGAGTTTCCAGATTTTATTAGCTCTCGAGTTTTCAATAAGCTAAGATCTATTTTGAGCCAGTCATATTCAGTAAAATCACATTTTTCTAAAACATCGGAGATTCTATTTCCAAAAAGAACCGAAATCTTGTTTAAACGTGCTTCTCTATCCGGAAGGTGTTGAAATTGTTTACAAAGTAGTCTCTCATGATTGTTCAGCACAATGTCATTCTTTAAAAGACCGACTAATTCTCCCAATTGGATATCATTCATCATTAGAGCACTATTTGGAAGGGCTTTAAAAATGTCTCTTAAAGCAAATGGTTCCCTTCCCACTTCTCTAATGAAAAGTCTAGCGCTTATTTGTTTTTTTTCTTTGGGCACAATTTTTGATAAAAAAGCGTTTGCTGAGGAGCTTGCGAGATCTCCACTTTCTAACCCTTCTTCGATTAGCTTTTCCCACACATCCAATCCAATAGAGGAAACAATTTTTTTAGCAACATCCTCTTCAGAAAGAAGGATGGAGTCTAGCAAAGCAAGGGCCTTCGCCAATTCCATGTATTTAAAACACATTGAAATGAGACAATCGGAAGATGGATCGGATTTATCCTGAGCTTTTTCAAAGATTTGATCTATTTCTTCTGTACTTAATTTCTCGAAATACCTTTCCAACTGATCCTGATTGCCATTTTTTACAATCTTGACCACATCATAATAAAATTCATCCCCTGGCGGAACTAAAAATGGCTTCTCTTCCACAGCTTCGATAAAAGCGGATATAGACTCTTTTTTAAAAGGATCAATCGCCTCTTTTGCAGGCGTTGTTGGCAATTGATAGGTTTTGAAAAGGTTTGATCGGCACAAAAATGCCACAAGCTTTGGAAGTATTAAATATCGCAAACATCTTAACCATTTAACATTGTGTTTTTCACAGACATTTTGCAAGCGAAATTTTAAAGCCGCGATTTGAAAGTCTTGAATCGTATGATTCACTTGAGACTGATTAAAGAGAGGGATAATTTTATCTAAGGTAAATAAAAAGAGAGGATTTGATTTAGATTCCTTTATTTTTTTTTGCCATGCAGTTTTATCATAAACTTCAAGTTTATACGTATTTTGCTTGTGAGTGACTTGAGTGATGACAAAATAACCAGAATCTACGCATTTCCAATCAACGGAAGTCAAATCTAAAAAAGAATGCATAACACACCACTACCTTCACTCATATTCAGTTTCATTTCACACGAGGCTTTCTTTTCAAATTGGAAAGGCTAAGGTACGCTGTCAACCAATCCAATAAATTCAACCAGTTGGATGAATTTTCCATGAATCTTACTGTAATAAGTTTTTGTTGACAATGCATTCAATTCATTTATGACTTAGCATCCAAGGTTGTAAGAGTAGAGCAGCGAAGCGCAAAATTAAAATTTTTCATCTCATTTCAAAAGAAATAAAAAGTATCTTTCTAAAAAATTCACAAATTCTTTAGAGTGCTTTCTTTAGCTTATTTGTTTTAGGAGATCGCTATCAATGGACGTAGAAATACTCGCCCGCTTTCAATTTGCTCTTACTATCATGTTTCACTATATCTATCCACCTCTTAGCATAGGTTTAGGCTTATTCTTGGTTTGCGTAGAAGCCACTTATCTGAAGACAAAAAATCCTATTTACCTGCAAATTGGAAAGTTCTGGACACGCATTTTTGCATTGACATTTGCGATTGGTGTAGCCACGGGCATTGTCATGGAATTCGAGTTTGGTACAAACTGGGCAACCTATTCACGCTATGTTGGAGATGTATTTGGCAGTGCATTGGCTGCGGAAGGAGTCTTTGCTTTCTTTCTCGAATCCGGTTTTTTAGCAATCATGCTTTTTGGATGGAATCGCGTAAAACCTAAAACACACTTTTTTGCAACCCTCATGGTTTGCTTGGGAGCACATTTTAGTGCCGTGTGGATTGTAGTGGCTAACTCTTGGATGCAAACGCCTGCCGGTTATCATATTGTCGGGGAAGGCCTAAATGCGCGTGCTGAGATAGTTGATTTTTGGGCGATGGTTTTTAATCCGTCATCCGTCGACAGGCTTGCTCATACACTTGTTGGAGCATGGCTTGCGGGAATGTTTCTCGTGATCAGTGTTTCCGCCTACTATTTGCTCAAGAAAAAACACTTTGATTTTGCAAGATGCTCCTTGAAAATCGCCTTAAGTATCGCTTTTGTTTCCTTAATTCTTCAACTTATCTTAGGTGACATGAGCGCCAAAGGGGTTGCACAAAATCAGCCAGCTAAACTTGCGGCTTTTGAAGGACTCTTTGAAACCCAAAGCGAAGCTCCCCTAACTCTTTTTGGAATCGTCAATACCCAGGAAAGGCGTGTTGACTATCAGATTGCGGTTCCGAAACTTTTAAGTTTTCTCTCTTTTGGAGATTCTTCAGCCATCATTCAAGGCCTTGATAAAGTTCCCGAAAAGGATTGGCCAAATGTAAAGGCTGTCTTTCAAGTATACCGCTTAATGATCGCCATGTGGGCGTGCATGTTTCTTTTAACGGTTATCGCTATCTATTTGTGGTGGAAAGGGACTTTATTCACAAATGTATGGGTACTTCGGATCATGACCTTTTCCGTTCTTTTCCCACAGCTTGCCAATGAAGCGGGTTGGGTTGCGGCAGAAATGGGCAGATATCCATGGATTGTACAGGGCTTACTTCGCATATCTGAAGGCTTATCAAAATCGGTGACTGCCAATCAAGTTTTTGGATCCATTGTCATGTTTTCGGTTGTGTACTTCTTCTTATTTGTCATGTTTATTTATTTGCTCAACGAAAAAATCAAGCACGGTCCCACTGACGAAGATCTCACAAGCCCTTATCACAACCTCCTCACCTACGTAAAGGAACTATAACATGATTAATGCTTCTTCTCTCGAATTTATCTGGTTTAGTGCCTTTGTTGCCCTCGTTACAGGATACGCCATTTTAGATGGCTTTGATTTAGGTGTGGGTATGTTACATCTTTTTTCCAAGAAGGATGAAGAACGCCGTTTAATGCTAAACTCTATCGGTCCAGTATGGGATGGAAATGAAGTATGGCTTGTTACAGCTGGAGGAGCTCTATTTGCAGGCTTTCCAGATATCTACGCAACATTGTGCTCTGCTTTTTACGTTCCCCTTATGATTCTTTTAGGAGGACTAATCTTTCGAGCTGTTGCCATCGAATTTCGCAGTAAACGCCCTATGCCTTGGTGGAGATGGATGTGGGACGTGCTGTTTAGTTTAGCAAGTTTGATTATTGCCTTAGCACTGGGCGTTGTTTTGGGAAATCTCATTAGAGGGCTCCCACTTGATGCTCAAAAAGAGTTTACAGGAGACCTATCTTCTCTACTTCATCCTTATGCTCTATTAATCGGAATTATGGCCGTTGCGTTATTCTGCATGCATGGTGGTATTTTCATTTTGATGAAAACAGAAGGAGAATTACATGATAAAATCCGTTCATGGATAAATCCTTTTATCATTTTCTTCATTATCACCTATTCCTTAGTCACTATGGCCACACTCATTTACATGCCACACATGATTAAAACGATCCAGGAACGCCCCATTTTCTTTCTGCTTGCCGTGGGAAATATGCTTTCCATAGCAAACATCCCCCGTGAGATTAACCAAGGAAAGGATTGGCTCGCCTTTGTCTCTTCCTGCTTCAATATTGTGTTCTTAATGCTACTCTATGCTGTCGGAACTTACCCAGAGGTTGTACGTGCGATTAATGATCCAAGCTTAAGTCTGACGATCTATAATTCAGCTTCTTCTGAAAAAACCCTGGAAATTCTGATTATCATCGCCTTGATTGGAATCCCCTTGGTGCTAGCTTATACGACAGCCATTTACTGGATCTTTCATGGAAAAGTAAAATTGGATTCGTCAAGTTACTAGCTCGGAGGTAAAAATTGAAATTAAAATTTCAAGCTAACCAAAAGGATGATTTTTTCACCGTAGTAAAAAAAAGAGTTGAACAGGATTTTGCAATACAGGCCAAATCCTGTCATGCAAACTGGCAGATGTGGTTAAAGACCCTTCTGCTCCTTGTGGCATATGTCACTTGCTATGGAGCTTTAATTTCGAATAGCTTTTCATTTAACGGAGTTCTTCTACTCTATTGCGGACTTGGCATCATCAAGCCCCTTATTGGTTTTAATGTGACTCATGATGCTCTGCATGGAGCTTATAGCCATCATCATAAATTGAATCGCTTTCTGGGCTATTCTTTTGACATCAATGGAACTAGTTCTTACATCTGGAAAATCACACACAATGTGCTCCATCACACCTATACGAACATTCCAGGACACGACTCCGATATTGACAAAGCGATCTGGCTACGTCTTTCCCCGAAAGATGAGGTCTATTGGTTTCATCGATACCAGCCGTACTATGCCCCCTTTTTGTATTGTCTCACCAGCCTCAATTGGATTTTATTTTTTGATCCTGTTTGGTTTTATCGTGGTGCCATTAATGGAAAAGTGCCACCCAAGGACACCGCTATCTTTACCACTCTAAAAATTTTTTCATTATTTTTTTTCATCGGCCTTCCTATGTATCTACTCAGCCTATCTTGGTGGCAAGTGCTATTGGGATATTTTTGCATGCAATTTGTGGGAGGATTTATGATAGCGCTCGTCTTTCAACTCGCGCATATTGTAGAAAGTGTGGCATTTCCGGAGCCCGACTCCGTTGGAAGAATGGCGAATAATTGGGCAACCCATGAGCTATTAACGACATCAAATTTTGCAACCCACAATCGCGTGTTGTCCTATTTTTTAGGTGGATTGAATTTTCAGATCGAGCACCATCTTTTTCCTAACGTCTGCCACGTACATTATCCACATATTTCAAAAATTGTCAAAAAAACGACTGAAGAGTTTGGGCTGCCTTACAATGAACAACCCACTTTTTTTCAAGCGATTGATTCCCATTTTCGTATGCTCGGAAAATTAGGTCGAGGAGAAATCCTTTCTAATCCCGAAGTTCGAGAGGATCTATAGGCTCACTAATTCCTAAAGCCATGCGGGCATCGCGCATGATATAAAAAGTCCCACAAATCAGCACAATTCCCCCGTCTTGAGAAGCATTTCGCATGGCCAATATCACGGCCTGTTGAATACTTAAATGCGAATGAATTTCTTCGGGAAGATGTACAAATGTTCGAATAATCGCTTCAAGCTTACTCACGGGAGCGGCTTTCTCTCCTGTCGAAGAAACCAGATAAATGTGCTTTGCTTCTTGGGCAATTAAATGCAAACATGTTTGCAAGTCTTTATTTCGTGAGAAACCGCAGACGATATGGAAGGGAACTCCTGAATAGTCTTTTCTGGCCCTTTTTAACAACCCTTCTACGCCTGCAGGATTGTGTGCAACATCAAGGAAAATGGGAATATTTGTCTGAATTTTTTCATATCGGCACGGTAAGCATGCCAAAAGACCTTGCTGAATATTTTCTTCCTGTAATTGCAGGTGTTGCAATGCCCTTTCAGCAATCGCACAGTTTTCTTGCTCTGGATTAAAAAAAGTTCCAGAAACTGAGTAAAGAGGGCTTTTTAGTTCGTCAGCAATTGGTTGTATGATTGAATGAGGAACCGAAGGCCCAATTAAAACAGGGACATGCGATTTAATGATCCCTGCTTTTTCTTTCGCGATTTCTTCTAATGTATGACCCAGTATTTCTGTGTGATCAACCGAGATAGACGTAATCACCGAAAGAATCGGATGCACTATATTTGTGGCATCCAAACGTCCACCTAAACCTGTTTCGAGAACGGCAATGTCTGCTTTTTTCTGTGCAAAAAAGCAAAAAGCGAGTAAAGTTGTGAGTTCAAAAAATGTGGGAGATATCTTTTCTCTATCCGCAACTGCAAATAATTCGTTTAAGATTTCGACAACTTCAGCCTCAGAAATCATTTCACCATTAATGCTCATTCGCTCTCGGAATGTCGCGATATGGGGAGAGACATATCTTCCGACACGATAACCCGCCGCCTGCATCCCTGCTGCGATTTTTGCTGTCACAGATCCTTTGCCATTTGTCCCCGCAACGTGAATAGATTTGAATGAATCGCAAGGACGTCCCATGGCATGATGAAGCCGAAGACAATTGGATAAACCGAGCTTCATGCCACGCGTATTTGTTTCTGCAAACAAGCGCTTCACCAACTTGACATAACTCATATATCCTCCCTTAAATTGGCCTGAAAATGGCTATAAAACGGATTAAAAAGTTCCTCATTAACCCAAGAATTTCCTAAAGAAATATTCGGCTTAATCGCTCCATGAAAATCGGATCCACCTGAGATCAGCCAATTTTTGTTACGTGCCATCTCAAGCCATTTTTCATGCACATGTGCAGGAAATTTTCCGTAATAGCATTCAATACCATCGAAATTCATTTCTAAAAGACGTTTTGTGGTAGGAACATGATCGATCAGATGGGGATGGGCAATAACTGCCAATCCTTTCGCCTTGTGAATTACATCTAGGGTTTCCTCTACAGAAAAAGGTTTACCAGAAGCGAAGCAAGATTTTCCATCCCCTAAATACTTTTTAAAAGCTTCTTGTAAGGTCTTTACATATCCATAATTGATCATCGCTAAAGCGATGTGTGGACGGCCAATTGTTCCGCATGGCGATAAATCGATGACATCCTGCTCTTTAATGGGCATCCGATGCATCCGTAAAAGATCCAAGATTTCACGATTTCTTTCCACACGACGAGCCGCATGTTTTTGACAAAATTTAGTTATCACAGGATTTTGAAAAGCAAAAGCGTAGGCAAGGATGTGAACATTGACGGAGTCTTGTTCAGCAGAAAACTCCACACCAGAAAGTAATTTTATTCCAAGTTTTGCAGCGGGTTCCACTGCACTCTGATAAGCTTCTACACTATCATGATCTGTAATTGACAAACCTTTTAAACCACTTTTGAAAGCTATATCAACTAATTCCTCAGGAGAGCATGTCCCATCCGAGCACGTTGAATGGCAATGCATGTCAGCACGGAAATCATCCATGTTTTCTCTTTTTATATGCTTTTTGGAAGGCTGGAGATGTAACGAACTTCACTCTCAAGCTCCACGCCTTGTTGTTTTAAGACTTCCTCTTTGATATGAGCAATCAACTCTAAGACATCTTGTGCACGCGCATTTCCATCATTCACAATAAAATTTGCATGCATACTCGATACCTTAGCACCCCCAATGACTTGTCCTTTAAGCCCAGTCTGCTCAATCAAAGCTCCAGCATGGCCGGATTGAGGGTTTCTAAAAATACAACCAGCAGATTTTTCACCATAAGGTTGCGTTTTTTTGCGATAATCTAAAATTTCAAATTGTTTTTGTCTAGCAGAATCTAAGCGGGATAAAAAAAATGAAGCTGCAACAACAGCTCCTGACATATTTTGAAAGGGAGAAGTTCGATAAGAAAATGGAAGATTTTCTTTTGAAAAAATGTAAAGCTGTCCTGTTTCATCGACATATTCAACTTCGTATAGGGAAGCACAGGTTTCACAACCATTAGCACCCGCATTCATGAACACAGCGCCACCTACACTTGCGGGAATTCCAGAGGCAAATTCTAAACCTGACCATCCCTCTCGAGCCGTTTTGACACCTAAAAGAGAAAAGCTGTAGCCAGCTCCTACTCGAAAAAGTTCAGGACGTGGATTTTCAAAGAAATCAATCTTGTTATGAATGACCAAGCCATCGAAGCCCGCATCATCAAATAAACAATTGGATCCTTTTCCTAAAATAAAAAAAGGGATGTCATGTGCGGAACAGAATGCTAGCATCTGTTGCATGGAAGGGATGTCCCGCACTTTGGCATAGTAACGCGCGGGACCTCCGATACCAAAAGTACTCAATCCGCTAAGCAACTTATTTTCTTGGTAAGCAAATGGAAAATCCATTACTCCTCACTATCGTTTTCTTCCTCAATTTCTTCATGAGAAGACGCACGCACAACGTCTCCTCTTTCTGCTGCTTCTAAAAATGCTTGAACAACGACATCATTTTGGGCCAAAACAGCCGCGCTTTTTGCGATCGCCAGATCATCGCTGACTTTGCCCTCTTTGGTCTGATAAATGTGATCAAGCAAAGCATTCACAAATGTTGCGGATTCGGGAGTACTAAATTTCCGCGACAACCGAATGGCTTCTGCAATCGCAACTTTTGGGGGAATGGAGTCATCAAACAGCATCTCGTAAATCCCTAACCGTAAAACGTTTTTTTCTACGGTTTGAATTCTTTCAAAGCGATATTCACGAGATGTGTTTGCAATAAGATCATCAATTTCAGCTTTTTTTTCGAGAACAAGTTCTACTTTTTCCAAAGCAGAATAGGCTGTCTTTTTAGTAACAGCCAATTCTTTCATTACAAGCTCTACAAGCTCTTGTTCACTCACTCGGCCACAATCTTGGCTATAAAGAAGTACGAAAACGACTTCTCGAAATTTTTTTAGGGGAATGGCCATACTTAGGTCCTTTCGGTTAGTTAAGGAAAAGATTATAGCCCTTTTCCTCTTTTCTACCAATAAGAACCAGCCACTCTTTCACTATCAAGCTTTCTAATGCTTTATCCTTGTTTTTACCGCACTATTTACAGCCTATTCTGCTCGTTCCTGATCGTTCAGATATCCTTTCCCTAAACATCCCCTAAAAAATGATTGGCGAACCAAATTGACGCGATTATCTATTTTGATGGCGTCATCATGATATTTTTTTAATATGAAAAAGTAAGTAAATTGATTCAAGACTACCAAAAAAATCACTTGGCACACACTTATAAATCCCCTCAAAATGAATTTAAAAATCGCCATGCTGATCGAGAAACTGCACGAGAATTTAAACCACCGACCTATCTTTTTAATGGAAAAACCATTAAATGCATTGGTGTTGATGAAAAAGCAGAGAAAGGATTCAGCAAAATCTCTTCTGCAAAAATTTTGAATGCTATTAATAGTGGAATAGAGAGAAAAGATGCTGCTGTTACTGAAAATATAGATAGATTAAAAGATATTATGAAGCCTATTCGAGACACTAAATATTCTATATTAGGCAAATGGATTTCAAAAATCAAAAACCTATTCATTAATAAAAGTTTTATCACATCTTCCCAATATGCTGAAATAGTCGACCTTCAATTGGATAAATTTTAATAGAAAGAAATAGTACGATTAATGGATTTTTTAATTACGGATGTGTTTCCAAAATGACTTTCAATGCATGTTGATTGGCAGCGTCAGCAAATACTTCGTATGCTTTTATAACATTTGTTAAATCAAAATGATGGGTAATTAATACACCTGGTTTAAGCATACCAGTAGCAAAGGTTTTTAAAAGAGTCGAAATACTGAAAGTATCCACTAAGCCCGTTGTTATGGTGATGTTTTGATTCCAAAGCTTTTCTAAATGCAAACAGACACTTTTCCCATGCACACCCACATTGGCAATGTAACCACCTGGAGCAACAATAGCCTGACAAGTTTCGAATGTTTCTGGTTTTCCTACAGCTTCAATAACGATATCAAAGCCTTTTTGATTAGTCATTTCTAAAACGCGCTCGATTACATCATTACCGTCACCATTAATTGTTACTTTAGCTCCCTGCAGCTTAGCAACTTCCAATCGAAAATTATCTTTATCAACGACAACAATTTCTGAGGGTGAATAGAACTGAGCCGTCAGTAAAACAGCTAAACCAACAGGACCTGCCCCTATAATCGCAACTTTATCTCCTAATTTGATTTTTCCCTTCAAAACCCCTGTTTCATAACCTGTTGGTAAAACATCACTAAATAGACAAATGAGATCTTCGTCAACATTGGAAGGAATGGCGTGAAGACTTGTATCGGCAAATGGAATACGCACATATTCTGCTTGCGTGCCATCGATTTTGTTTCCGAGTAACCACCCTCCAACCTCACATTGCGAGTACATTTGTTTCTTGCAATAAGCACATTTGCCACAGGAGGTAATACAGGAAATTAACACTTTATCATGAACCTGAAAATTTGAAACTGCGTTGCCCACAGCCTCGATGGTTCCCACTCCTTCATGGCCTAAAATACGCCCCTTTGCGACTGTTGGTACTTCGCCTTTTATAATATGAAGATCCGTTCCACAGATTGTCGTTTTTGATATTTTTATAATACAATCCGTGGATTTTTCAATTTGAGGTTTAGGCCTTTCTTCGAGACTAATTTTATTTGGCCCCTTATACACTAAAGCCTTCATAATTTCTCTCTCATGTCTAATTAATTAGAGGACGGCTAAAAGAAAAGGGCAGGCTTTACAGCCTGCCCCATTATTGACATACACACGGTTAACTAAAATTAGTTAACAATTGTGCTTTCTTGCTGAACGATCGGAGTCTTGATAGAATCCGAAGATACTTCAGCAATGATACGTGCATCACCAGATTCTTTTGCTCTCGCGTCGATTCTGAATTTCAATGTTTGTCGAGGTGCGAAGTTAGCTACAGGAGCAAAAGTAACTGTTTGACCAGATACTGTGCCTGCTGAATCGCCAACTGCAGCAGTTGGAGTCACTTCTTTAGGGAAGCGTACGACAACAGCTACATTACTATCTGCTTCAGAGCCTTGGTTTGTGACTGTGATGCAATAGGTTGTTGATTCACCAATGCAAATTGGATCTTCAGTATCTGTGATGCACATGTTGAGTGCAGGACGACCTCTCCAACGAGTTGTTGCTTCTGCGCAAGCTGTGCAATTCTGACAGTTTGTTACAGTCACACGGTTTGTCCAGCATCCTGGTGTGCATGTAGTTAAAGTGATTGGGAGTGTAACCTTCTCACCTGGTTTAAGTTCCTTTAATCTCCAAACAGCTTGATTTCCACGGATTGTTGCACCATTAGCTGAAACAATAGATGTTGAGCTTGGAGCGCAATCTGTGATTGTCACTTCTGTCAGATCTTTATCACCTGGGTTTGTCACAGTGATTTGGTAATCAGCATTTTTGCCGATTGGAACTTCTTTTGGACCCACTTTTGTGATCTCAATGCATTCTTTGCAAACGTTTGTGCACCATTGGCAAGATACTGTATCAGCATTGCATGCTGTTACAACCGCTGTGTTGCACACTTGTCCACGCTTTACAGCTGTAAAGCATAGATTAATTTTTTTCGTTTGGCAAGGTTCTAGCGTTCCTAGCTTATAGCAAAGAGTACGTAGGCAGCTGCTGTGCTCAAGTCCTTCCGGTACATTATCTGTTACAACAACATCTTCTGCTGCGCAGCTTCCGCGGTTTGTTACAGTAATTGTATAGTTGACTTGATCACCTGGGCAAACTTCTTCTGGTCCACACTTATGGCAGGTCAGAATAGGTTTAGCACAGAGCAAAGAACAGAATCTGACTGGAGATGCTGTTGCACAAAAACATGCACAAAGCTCACCTTCACATTCACATTTCACCCATACTTTTGCTGGGACGCACTGCCCTTTTTCCATTGAGCCAATTTCCCATACGAGTTTGTTTCCATCCACTTTCGCTTCTGGAACGCTACGTACAAAAGAAACGCCTTCTGGTAAATGAGTCGTGACAACCACATTGCAAACATCATCGCAAGCTTGAATGTCAAATTCTAAAGGATATTGATCCCCTAGCATACACATTTTAGGATTGCGCGCTGTTACAGTAATCCCATCGTGGCAAACCAATTTATTTTGATTTCCATGACGGCAAGGTGTAATCGTTTTGCAAAGAGGCTCCTCGCAGCACGCTGGCTGTGGAGGAACGCAAACAGGCTTGCACACTGGAGCAGGTTGTGGACATGCTTGTCGTGGTGCAGGACATGTTCTTGGTTGCGGACAAGCAGGCTGAGGGCAAGCTTGTCTTGGACGAGAAGACTGCTCGTAAGCAGGTGCGTAAGAACCTTGCGGACCTGGAGCATATGATTGCTCATAGCCTTGACCGTAAGATTGTTGCTCGTCAACGGGATACCCACCACCCCAACCATAATTGTTTGGGCTAGAATGAGCAGCTCCTAGAAAAGCAGTTGCGCACAAAAAAAGCAACGAGGTGATCACTCCTAGTTGTTTTCTCATTATAAAGACTCCTTTTTTAACGTCTTTGGTAGATTTTTCAATCTGTTTGCAGTCATTTTCACTGTCACCTTTGCCGCATTTTGAATTTGCTCTTGGTTGGTGAGAATTTGACCTTAATTTTTGATTAAATTGGGGCTTTGTGTTACTTCCTAGGCGCATCGCCTAAAAAGGAACACAGGCGCCCTATTTAAGCAAAATGAATTTCATCGAAACGATTAATATTCGTAATTGCCTGGATTGCAGCAGCAGTTCTCCCAAATATGAGGACGTGGGCAGCAACCATTTGCTCTTGGCTCAGGACATGGTCTGCAGCTATCGCTAGGGTACGAATCGCAGCATGGATCATAATCACAGCAGCAGCTTGTTAGAGCTATCGCAGCAATTCCTGATGCTAAGAGAGATGTTAATACTTTTTTCATACTGTCTCCTAAGGCTTGAAATTTTCTTTTGCAGAACTCGAAGTTCATATTGTCTTGCGAAAGCTTTTCGATTATTTCATTAGCAGCAATGATAAAAATTATCATTGCTGCTGCAGAAACGATTAGTAGCAAGCGCTTTCACATGGTGCTGGGCATGGTCTTGGCAATGGCCGTGGGCAGCATGGTTTTGGACATACAGGACGTGTATAGCAAGGTTTTGGACAAGGATCACAGCAAGGATCATTGTTGCAGCAGCAGCTTGTTAAAGCAAAAGCTGTTAAGCACAAAGCCAAAACTGATGTAATTTTCTTTTTCATACGACTCTCCTTAAGTTAGAGTTTGGACTTGATAAAGTTCATTATCATCTTTAACACCTTCTCGACCAGTTTTTGCACAGTGCACTTGAAAGTTTACCGGCCATGCCTGATTGATAAGAAAGGTTTTACCTCTTTTAAATACGAGTTGTGCATTAATTCTGCCACAATAATTTTTCAAAAATGCAAACTTTTGTTTTTATTTATTTCCTAACCAATTGCTTTCTAGGTGGTTAAAAAAATCATTTTTTAATTATTATTTTAGAAATAGTCGGAAATTTTTCACTTTTTTAAAGACAAGCGCTCAATTTTAAAAATTGTTCTGATCATTCTCTAAGAGAATTTTTGATTAAAGAGATAAGAAACCCTCAGGATATTAGGCCTTTAATTTGCCTGCCCATCCGAGCTTAGTTCTTAAAGTAGAAAAGTAGTCATGATTTCGTAAAGAAACCAAACGAAAAACACGAGGGGATAAGCTAACACGCAAAACTTCACCTGTTGCCATGGTGAAACGAGTAAAGCCATCGAAAATGATTTCAACTGGAGCATATTCACTAAGGTATTGAACTTGAATATCTTGATTAGACGCCAAAACAATTGGGCGATTAGAAATAGTATGCGGACAAATAGGAGTTAACACAAATGCATTCAAGTCGGGCGTTAAAATGGGCCCCCCAGCAGCCAAGGAATAAGCCGTTGATCCGCTAGGAGTGGAAAGAATTAATCCATCCGCAGAAAACGTATTCAAATAAAGTCCATTGACGTGGACACCGATATCGATTAGTCCAGGATTTTGAGCTCGATGTACGACAATCTCGTTCACAGCAAAACACGTTTCATTATGCATGGATTGTCCTTGCATCATGATTCTTTCTTGGATCTGGAAATTTCCGTTAAGAATGTCTTGTAAACCAGGATAAATCTCCGTCACGGGAATATCTGCCATAAACCCTAAACTGCCTAAATTAATCCCGACAATGGGAGCCATTAGATTAGGATGTCGATGCATTTGACGTAAAATAGTTCCATCTCCCCCCAACGAAATGATAAAATCAACCATTTCAGGATTGATACTGGAAAGGGGAATAGCTCCGATTTCTTCAGCAACTTCGTCTTGAGTGATGATTGAGACACCTTGCGCCGTTAGGTATTCACGGATGTTAATTGCAATGTTTTTAGAATGTTTTTTTGCTGTATTTGGAAACAATGCAATGTGCATATAGCCTCTTTAAAACTCTGACATGTGCGTCAAGTTAGTGTTAATTCTTTCCCGCAGAACGGGTATCAACAAATTTTGAACAATCTGGATTTTTGAGAGAGAATTGAGTCATCACGCTTTCAGCAATTTGACTTGCTGTCAAACCAATCTCTTTAATGATGTCTGCATGGCTTCCATGATCCAAAAAGGCTTCGGGGATTCCAAAATTTAATACCTGAACATGGCTATAACCATTCGTCATGAGAAAATGATTCAATATAGAGCCAAGACCTGAAACCACCGAGTGCTCTTCAATCGTCACAACACGCTTATGCCTTGTGAGTAAATCGCATAAAAGTTCGGAATCTAACGGTTTAACAAATACAGGATCTAATACGGTAGCGTTGACTCCAACCGTCTTTAAAATCTCCCTAACAGCCAAAGCTGTTTGATTCATATGCCCTAGGGCCATAATTAGAATCTCTTCCCCCTCTACAAGGACTTCCCCTTTTCCTAGCTCACGATAACGCAAAGGCTTATCCGAGACATCCGTTGCCATATTGGGATAACGAATGGCTGCGGGACGCCCCCAAGAAAAAGCTGATTCCAAAAGTTCTTTTAAAACATCCCCGTTTCTAGGTTGTGAAATCACCATATTCGGCATCGCATTCAAAAAAGAGATATCATATACCCCATGGTGGGTCGATCCATCTGGACCTGAAATCCCCGCACGGTCAATCGCAAAGACAACAGGAAGCTCTTGTAAGCAAACATCATGGAAAAGATTATCCAAACCACGCTGTAAAAAGGTCGCATAAATGGAAGAAACAACTTTTAACTCTCTTCCATAGGCTAAACCACCACTAAAAGTCACCGCATGCGCTTCTGCAATTCCGACATCATGACATCGGTCTGGAAATTTCTCCATAAATTTATCTAAACAGGATCCTGCCGACATCGCAGGAGTCACTGCAACAATAGAAGCATCTTCTTCCGCCATCTTCAAAAGATGAGAGCCAAAGATATTAGGGAAAGTGGGTTTAGAAGATGTGACAGGATGAAATTTTCCTGTATCTAAACAAAAAGGCTTCGCTCCATGATAAGACACCGGGTTTTTAATGGCTTCTTCCATCCCCTGACCTTTTTTGGTCAAAATGTGAACCACAACTGGCCACTGAGAAGTCTTTAAACCTTCAAAAACATCGATCAGCTTTTTAATGTCATGCCCATCGATTGGCCCAATATAAGAGAGGTCATATTGTTCAAAAAAAGCGGCGGGGCTAACTAAATTTTTCAAAGACTCTGTGATTTTGTGTCCTTGCTTTGAAAGAGTCGCACCATAGCTTGGGATTTTAGAAACAATGGTGTCAAGTTCCTGGTATAATTTGTTTGTGGTGGGATTACTCAAAAGACGACTTAAAATCTGTGTAATCGCTCCTACATTTTTTGAAATCGACATGTTGTTGTCATTTAAGATCACAATGAAACGCTTTAAATCTCTTGAGATATTATTAAGAGCCTCTAAGGCCATTCCACAAGTCAATGTGGCATCTCCGATAATTGGCACAACATAGTCATCTTTCTGCAGTAAATCTCGACTTTTAGCCACTCCAAGACCTAGAGAAAGAGCTGTTCCTGCGTGACCTGCATGAAAATGGTCGTAAGGTGATTCTTTTGGATGACTGAAGCCACACAATCCTTTATATTGACGGATTGTATGAAAATTTTCTTGTCGGCCTGTCAATAACTTATGCACATATGTCTGGTGGCTAACATCCCAAATAAATTTGTCGTCGGGAGAATTAAAAACAGCATGCAAAGCAATGGTCAGTTCTACCACACCTAAATTTGAAGCTAAGTGTCCCCCGTTGATAGAAAGGACTTCTATAATCCTTTGTCGAACTTCTGATGCGAGAGAATTCAACTCTTGCAAAGAAAGATGTTTAATATCATGCGGACTTTGGATTTTAGAAAGAATAGGGAAACTCATTAAGGACTCATTAATTTTGTTGTTGAATTGCCATTTCCAGAATCGGAAAAGTTTTGCACCTTAGGATTTTGATTGGGATCGAGCGAGAGATCTCCTTGTCTATTTTTAATTAAGACTTCAATACGTCGTTCCGCATCATTCAATCTTTGCGTGCAGGATGCGATTAAACGATCCGCCTCTTCGTAAAGGAGTAGAGATTCATCCAAGCTAACAGCACCTGAATTCATCTTCTCAAGAATTTCTTCTAAACGTGCAAACGCCGCTTCAAAATTCTTTTCTTGTTTATTAGAGTTTGTTTCTTTTTCCACAGTAATTAACTATTTTGAATAGATTTCGTTTATTTGTGCAAGAGCTTCACCATCAGATAATAACATGCGTATTTTCTGATCTTTTTTTAACATATGTACTGAGCTTATAACGGATTGATCTTTTTCCGAAAAGAGAATAGTATACCCTTTTGTTAATAAATTTCGTGGATTTATCGATTTTAATGCGTCTTCTTTATTTTTTAAAAGCTCACGCAAATGCTCTAATTTAACTTTCCACCTTTGATCCATTAGAATTTTCTCATCTTTTAGCTGAATCGCTTTTCTTAATTCATTTAGTTTTTGCAAAACGGAGAAATCGATCGCTTTGCGCAAATTGACTAATTTTTCCTTCAGATGAAAAATTTGCATTGTGGGCTTTAGGGTTTGCAAAATTTTTTCTCGCGATTCTAAAGCAAAGCGATGCTGCTTGAGCAATCGAAAAGTCGATTGATCCAATTCTTGCCGAAATTCATCCGCTTTTTGCATCCAAGATCCCAAGATGGCATAAGGACTGGCTAATAAAGGCTGCTTTAAAATGGTTTTTAAACAAAGACGATGATGATGAAGTGTCTGTCTCATGCTGTGATCGAGACGGCGTAAAATCTGCTGAAAATGATGCAATTGCTGAGCATTTTCGGTGATCACAATTTCTGCCGCCGCCGAAGGTGTTGGCGCGCGTACATCTGCGACATAATCGGCAATGCAATGATCCGTTTCATGTCCGACAGCCGAAATCACAGGAATTTGACTATTAAAAATGGCCTCTGCGACAATCTCTTCGTTAAAGGCCCAAAGGTCTTCAATGCTTCCGCCACCTCTCCCAACAATCATGACATCGACAAGATTAAAGGTATTAAAATCCTGGATAGCTTTTGCAATTTCTTGCGCAGCCCCAGGTCCCTGAACTTTCACAGGATTCAAAATTAAGTGAAAGCCAGTGGCCCGTCTCGTTAAAATATTTAAAATATCTTGAATAACAGCCCCTGTGGGACTTGTCACAACCCCTATTCGCTTAGGAAATTTGGGCAAGGCTTTTTTATGCTCTGCCTTAAACCACCCTTTTTTGTGCAGTTTAATTTTAAGCTCTTCCAATTTAAGCAACAACTCACCAAGACCAGCTAACCGTAACTCCCGAACAACGATCTGATATTTTCCTGTTGGGGGATAAACATTCAGCTGCCCCTGAATAATCACTTGATCTCCATCTTTTGGAATCATTTTTAGACTGGAGGCATCCCCCCGAAACATCACGGCCGCCACTTGTGCATGCGCATCCTTTAAAGAAAAATAGATGTGACCAGAGGATTGCACTTTACAATTGCTCACTTCTCCCTGTAACCAAACAAGAGAGAAGGTCGATTCCAAACTATGCTTAATTGCAGTGGTCAGCTGTGAAACTGTTAAAATAGGAGCTTCGTGCGGCATGATCGTTATTATTTTCTTTTACGCGGACGACTTTTTGATGGAGATTTGGAGGGCTTCTTTTTCGCGCTTGTAAAATTTTTTCCCTTTCGTTTCGATGATCCCTTTGGAGATTTTTTTTCTGTTGGCTCTGCCTGAACAAAATGCCACTTACTTTCCAGAGTGATAAAATCAATCTCCTTTAAAATCACAGAAATTTTTGTTCCAGAAGTAAAACCCTGACCCGTGCGTGTTCCTTTAAGACTTAAAGAAGGCTCATCATATAAATAGTAATCATTTCCGATTTCAGAGACATGCAAGAATCCCTCAAGCATAAAATCAAGAACTTCAAAAAAGAAGCCAAAATTTTTGACGCGTGTGATCACAGCGTCATATTGTTTATAAGGATCTTGCTGCTTGATTTCTTGGAGAAGACGGTATTTCTTTAATAAAACAACGCTTCCTTCCGCTTTAGCACTTAACCGCTCTTGTTCTGAGCACTGCGCTGCAACCATCTCTAAATGAGGAAGGTCTGCCTCTAAACCAAATAAAAGACGATGAATAATCAGATCCACATAACGGCGAATAGGGCTCGTAAAGTGGCAATAATGCGTTAGTCCTAGCCCATAATGCCCAATATTTGCTGGAGAATAAACAGCCAGACGCATGCGCCGGATGTAAGAAGTCGCTAAATACTGTCCATAGGGAGTCTCTAAAGCTTCATCAAATAGTTTTTGTAGCTCGGAAGGTGTAGGCGCTTCAGACAAATGAAAACCAAAGGCACTTGTCAAAAAGGAAAAATCGCGCATGTTTTCAGAAGAAGGCACATCGTGAATTCGGTAAGGGAGATTTTTTCCTTCTTGATCAAGATGCAGAGCAATTACTTCATTCGCTTTCAACATAAATTCTTCGACAAGCTGGTGCGTAATATCATAAACAACCAGGTCTAATCCTTGTGGAACACCGTTTTCATTTACCTTAACCACGAGATCTGGCATCGCAAATTCAATGCTACCTCTTTCATAACGTTTGCGTTTGAGTTTGTAACAAAGCTCAACCATCAGCTGCAAAGTCGGTTCATAAGGACTTTTTTTCTGACCATCCAAGATTTGCTTAGCTTCTCTATAAGTCATCCGCTTTTTGCTTTTGATCACAGAGCGAGAAATGCGGTAGTCCAGCATATTCCCTTCCGGATCAAAGTGGATATGTACGGAAACAGTTAGACGATTCACATTCGCTCTTAAACTGCACAAATTGCTAGACAATTCGTGTGGAAGCATTGGTAAGCAATAGCCTGGAAAGTAGGTTGAGTTCCCGCGACGGCTTGCCTCAAGATCCAATGCCGATCCTTGTTGCACATAGTGGGACACATCCGCGATATGTACGCCTAAATGAAAATGCCCATCTTCACTCTTCGCAAGACTCAAAGCATCGTCAAAATCTTTTGCTGTATCGGGATCAATTGTAAAACATTCAACATCTCTTAAATCTTCTCGATCGACCAGATCTTTTTTCGATACAACCTTCCCAAAATCTTTAGCTTCTGTCAAAGCTTTGGAAGGGAAATCTGCTCGAAGCTCGTACTCTTCAATAGCTGCAGGAATATCGCATGCGGGATCGGAAATGTGCCCTAAATAGTGAGACATGCGACAGGTCGTTTCATTCTTTTTATCTCCCCAGTCCACGACTTCCATGATCACGCGATCACCAACTTGCAAAGGTTTGCCCTCTGCTTGTTGAACGACAACTTGTTGAGACGTCCCAAGTAAAGGCACATAGGCATAAACGGCGCCATTGGGATAAACTGTTCGGATAATTCCTGCAATGTGTGTCCGACCGCGTTCAACAATCGCGATAACTTTGCCTTCTGGTCCTTTTTCAGAAATTGCAAGTGTATCGATGACGACCTCAACCTTATCGCCATCCACAGCATTTTGTGTATGAGGACGAGGGATAAAAATATCTTGATCGCACACCGAAGGATCGTCGGGTTGTACAAAACCAAAACCACGGGGATGCATATGAATAATTCCGCTAATCACATCTGTATGTGTTTTTTTGGCAATGTACTTTCCTTGAGAAAGCTGGGTGACCCCTTTTGCAACTAGAGCATCTAAAACTTCTTGAAATATTTCGATGTGCTGGGGATGAATTTGAAGCTTTTGACTTAATTCAGAAAAAGTCGCAGGAAAAAATGCTTTTCCTCCAATAAACTGTTCGACAGTTTTAAGGAAATTTTGAAACAGCTTTTCCTCTTTTTTAGATTTTTTAGGTTTTTTAGAGATGGAGACGACTTTTTTTTTGTCACTTGAGACTTTTTTTGGCATTGAACTCTTAAATTGGTAAAGGTTTTTAATTAATCAAACTCTTTAACTCTATCATAATTTTTCGTTTATACATACTAAAAACTCAAATACCCTGTGAAGGTATTTTGTTCCAGAATCATACTTATTTTTTCGTAAGGATGGTAAACACACCCATCTTCGCTGACAGGGATAAATTCAAGAGATTTATTTCCTATCTCATCTAAAAAAGGATCGTGAAATTCTTTAGGCAGCGCAATCAAAAATGGAAGCCACCCTCTCACATAATCTTCGAATCCCTTCTTCCCATGAAATTTTGCCGCATGACTAGACGTTTCGATATGAAGCATTTTCAATCCAGCTTCTTGCACTACTTGAGAATAAGCATTTTGATCTAAAAATTCATAAGGACGTGGATCTTGAAGAAAATAATTACGCCATTTTGGATGATCGGCAACTGCTTCGATTGGATCCCAAAAAGTGAGGCAGCGAGGAAACGTCACAATAATCGCTTTTCCTCCATAGTTAAGGAGTTGTTTCATTTGCTGAAAAACAGCCTTTTGATTTTTTACCCAATGTAAACAACTAAACGAAGTAATGAGATCAAAACTTTGTTCAAATGGTAATTGAACGGCATCTTGAATTTGAAAATCTAAATTTGGATATTCTACATTTGAAAATGATTGCTTAGCCAAATGAATCATTCCGGGTGATTTATCAATTCCAATCGCAAAACCGTTGGGAATTTTTTTGGCAATCTCTGCTGTAATTTTTCCATCACCACATCCAATATCCAGAACGTTTTCATTTCCTGTAAAAGGAAAATAATTCAAGGGGTCCTGCGCAAGAGCATACTGTAAAATAGAATTTTTTTTATAGTGTTTTGCGTCTAAATCGCCTGCAGCTACCATAATCAATGCCTTAAAATTTCATTTACTTAAACAAGCTATCATGAAGGTAGATTTTTGCAAAATATTGTAATAAAGATTTCACCTTGCATTCAAATGCATATTTTTAATTTAATCCCAAACAGATAGATCTACACATTCAAAAACAAATAAATTAGCTCATCTATTTTTTAAAGGAATTGAATGGCGGACATCTGGATTTTGGCAACACTATGGATAGGATTAGCTCTTATTTCCACTTTTATTTCTATCAAATTGAGGATTGCAACAGCCCTATCTGAAATTTTTATCGGTATTGCCACACAAGCGATTGTGATCACTTATTTCGAGGGATTTTCCTTAGGAGCAAATCAACCTTGGATTGCATTTTTAGCGGGCTGTGGAGCCTTTGTTTTAACTTTTCTTGCAGGAGCAGAACTTGATCCTTTAATTTTTCGTTCGAAGTGGAAAGAAGTCAGCTTGATTGGAATAATCGCCTTTTTTGTCCCATTTTTTGGATGCGCCGCCACCGCTTATTATATCCTTCATTGGGATGTCATGGCAAGCTGGCTATGTGGCGTAGCTTTATCCACAACATCAGTGGCGGTCGTTTATGCCGTCATGCTTGAGCTGGGACTTAATCGAACAGAATTTGGAAAAATTGTGCTCGGAGCATGCTTTATCAATGACTTGGGAACTGTGATTGCACTGGGACTCCTTTTTTCTCCATTCACCATGAAAACCCTGATTTTTGTGATCGCGAGCATTGCTCTGTTCATTTTTTTACCTCATGTCACCCAATATTTTTTCCAATTATACGGGGATCTCCCTGCCGAAATTGAAACGAAATATATTTTACTTGTACTATTTGGCATGGGCGGATTAGCCACTTGGGCTGGAAGCGAAGCCGTTTTACCAGCTTACATGATTGGTATGATTTTAGCTGGAACGGTTGGGAAAAACCTCGCCTTTATTCGACGGATTCGCACATTAACTTTAGGCTTTTTAACCCCTTTTTATTTTATTCGAGCAGGCTCACTTGTCTCACTATCGGCATTAATAGCTGCCCCTTTGGCCTTTGTTGTTTTGCTTACAGCAAAAATGCTTACAAAAATTTGTGGCGTCTACCCAACTGCTAAGTTAATCAAATACCCTCACCTAGAGTCAATGTACACAACATTATTAATGTCGACTGGGCTAACTTTTGGGACTATTTCGTCATTATTTGGATTAACTCATGGAATTATTAACTCAGAACAATATTCCTATTTAGTTGCGGCAGTCATAGGAAGTGCAATTGTTCCAACTATCATTGCTAATGCTTTTTATCTTCCTAAGCATCTTCTTCAAGAAAATGAACCAAAAATAAAACCACCAAAACAATAGCTAAGTTCAAAAGGACGATTTTATGATAAAAAAAATTTTAGTCGCTTACGATGGAGAACAATCCCATTCTGCATTTCTTTTTGGCTTGGATATGGCAAAAAAATTTGATGCTGAAATTGAAATCCTATCAATAGTGCGCATCTTAGAACCACCAGAAGATGTTGAAACACGCGATAATTTAGAAAAAGGAAAAGATCACTATGAGAAGTTTTTTAAACTTTTGAGACATGAAGCCCGTTCCCATGGTTTACGTATTAAAACTGAAATTGCGCTTGGTCATCCAGCCGAACAAATCATTCATTGGGCTGAAAAGAAAAAAGTTGATGTAATCATACTGGGGCCCCAGACTAAAAATACATTGGGTCAGTGGTTACTAGGATCTATTCCTGACCGAGTCGTTCATCATGCTCCTTGTACGGTTATTGTTGTAAAGCCAGATCATCATAAAAGTTAAAAAACATAGAAAATATTAGGAATAATCTGATAATCAGCAAACCTTTTATCATTCCCGAAATTGAAGTCATTCCGATTGCTCTTAATCTGCAGTAGACGGTAAACTATTATCTTGCGGGCAAAACCCCTCCCTTCAAATATTATTTTTTAATCATAGAGAATTGTTTCTTCGTTCTACCTCCAATGAAGTACATTGTCTGTTGAAGTTGTAAAATGGATAAAAAGATGCAAAAATACAATCACAAGCAAATTGAAAAAAAATGGCAGAAATATTGGCTCGATCATAAGACATATAAAGTTGAGATCGATCGCGCAAAGCCAAAATATTACGTGCTGGACATGTTTCCCTATCCGTCGGGATCAGGTTTACACGTGGGACACCCTGAAGGATACACGGCAACAGATATTCTCGCGCGTTATAAAAGACAAAAGGGATTTAATGTCCTCCATCCTATGGGTTGGGACAACTTCGGACTTCCGGCTGAACAATATGCGATTCGTACCGGCACACATCCCGCTGTTACGACAAAAAAAAACGTAGAAAATTTCAAACGGCAACTTCAGTCCCTTGGTTTTAGCTACGACTGGGATCGTGAAATCAGTACAAGTGATCCTTCTTATTACAAATGGACGCAATGGATTTTCACAAAGCTTTATGAAAAAGGCTTAGCGTATGAAGCTGAAATGTCTGTTAACTTTTGCCCTGCACTCGGAACTGTTTTAGCCAACGAAGAAATTGAAAACGGACGTGCCAAAGAAGGTGGCCATGTTGTAGAAAGACGCCCCCTCAGACAGTGGGTGCTTAAAATCACAGCTTACGCAGAAAGGCTCCTGCAAGATCTTGACCTCCTTGACTGGCCAGAAGGATTGAAAAAATTGCAAGCCAACTGGATCGGTAGAAGCGAAGGCGTTCAAGTCGATTTTTTAATCGATGGAACGGATGAAAAAATCACAGTTTTTACCACCTGCCCCCATACTCTCTTTGGTGCGACATATGTCGTCTTAGCTCCTGAACATCCGTTGATCAAGCAAATCACAACGACTGCTCAAAAAGATGCGATTGAAGGCTATCAAAAAGAAACTGCTTCGAAAAGTGATTTCGATCGTACAGAAATGGCCAAGAATAAAACGGGTGTTTTTACTGGGGCTTATGCCATCAATCCCGTCAATCAACAAAAAATTCCGATTTGGATTGCAGACTACGTCCTGATTAATTACGGAACTGGAGCTGTCATGGCGGTCCCCTCCCACGATGAAAGAGATTTTGAATTCGCAACCCAATATGAATTACCATTCGTGCAAGTGATCGATCCAGAGCTCACTGCTGAAGATGAAAACCATGATCAAATTCAACAAGCAATCGCATGTGGAAAAAAATGCTGGACAGGTAATGGAAAAGCAATCAATAGCCAACACAATGACTTTTCCATCAATGGTCTAACAACTGAACAAGCCAAAGAAAGCGTGGCGAATTGGCTAGAAAGCAACCAAAAAGGTCGAAAAACGATTAGCTTTAAGCTAAGAGATTGGCTGTTTTCAAGACAACGTTATTGGGGCGAACCCTTCCCGCTTCTTCACTTTGAGGACGGCACCATTCGTACGTTAGATCTGGATGAGCTTCCTTTATGTCCACCTCAGATTAGTCAGTACAAACCCGCAAGTGATGGAAGCAGCCCTCTTGCGAATGCTCCAGAATGGGTGTTTATTACTGATGTAAAAACAGGAAAAGCTGCACGTCGCGAAACCAATACAATGCCACAATGGGCGGGTTCGTGCTGGTACTATATTCGTTTTTGTGATCCACATAATGATGTAGAGGCATGGAGCAAGGAAGCAGAACAATATTGGCTACCTGTAGACTTATATGTCGGAGGCGTTGAACATGCCGTGCTACACCTATTATACTCCCGTTTTTGGCATAAAGTTCTCTATGATTGTGGTTTTTTAAGTACTTCAGAACCTTTCCAAACATTGCGTAACCAAGGGCTTATTACTGCACGTTCTTTTCAAAACAGTTTAGGAGCTTATGTGGCACCTGAAGATGTTCAGGAGAAAGAGGGTGAATATTTCCATCGCGAAACTGGAGAAAAACTCAAAAGTCAAATCGAAAAAATGTCTAAATCAAAACTCAATGGTGTTTCACCTGATGAAATCATTGAAGAATTTGGAGCAGATTCCCTGCGCTTATATGAAATGTTTATGGGCCCTTTGGAAAAAGAAAAAGTATGGAATACCGATGCTGTTTCGGGATGCAGACGCTTTCTCGCACGCTTTTATGACCTAGCCGTTTCGCCAAAGCTCACACAAGAGACGACTGTGGAAGCCTTAAAATTAGGTCATCGCCTTGTAAAAGGAGTGGAAGAAGATATTGTCGCTATGCAGTTTAATACGGCTATTGCCAAAATGATGGAATTTATTAATGACTTCTCAAAATTAGATACCTATCCAGCATCCGTTTTAAAAATGGCGGCACAAGCTCTTTATCCTTTTGCCCCCCATTTGGCAGAAGAAATTTGGGAAATCTTAGGAATCAAAGAATCTCTCAGTTATACCTCCTATCCGCAAGCGGAACAATGTTACCTAGAAGATTCCACGGTTCTCTATGTTGTACAAGTTAACGGTAAATTGCGCGGACGTTTTGAACTCCCCAAAGATCAAACAGAAGAGCAAATCGTAGAAGCAGCTAAAAAAGATCCAGGCATTCAGCGCCATATTGCAGGCACCGAAATTATAAAGGTAATTTTTGTCCCCAACAAGCTTTTAAATTTTGTTGTCAGACAATAAATATTCTACTTAAGTTAAGGAAGGGCATGGTTTCAATTATGAAACCATGCCACTCACTCAATTAACCTGGAGCATATCCGATTATGCCTGAATTGCCAGAAGTTGAAACAATCACACGAGAAATGCGAGAAGCAAAACTCGAGGGAAGAACGATTGAAAAAGCCCAAATTTTTTGGGAAAGAACCATTGCCACTCCTTCCCCTTCTATTTTTTCTAAAAAAATTGTCGGTCAAAAAATCTTAAACATCAGCCGACGTGGCAAATTCATCATTTTAACCCTTTCAAAAGAGTCCTTGCTGATTCATTTACGTATGACAGGAAAGTTTTTAATTGCGAAAGAACAAATCAAACCTGATTCGCATGAAAGAGTCAGACTTTTTTTGGATGATGGACGCATTTTACGTTATGAAGATCAGCGTAAATTTGGAAAGTGGTATTTAGTAAAAAATCCTGATGAAGTGCTAGGAGCCCTTGGGATTGAACCTTTGTCAGAGAATTTCACCCTTTCTACATTTCAAAAGATTTTAACAGGTCACCACCGACAAATTAAGCCTTTTTTACTTGATCAGCATTACATTGCAGGATTAGGAAATATCTACGTAGATGAAGCTTTATGGGTCTCTAAAATCCACCCATTAAGATCGGTTTCAACCTTAACAAAAAAAGAGATCAAAGCTTTACATGAGGCCATACCGATTGTTCTCCAAACCGGTATCAAGAACATTGGCACGAGTTTAGGGGCTGCAAGAGCAAATTATTTTAGTGTGAGTGGTCGTAGGGGATCTAATCAAAATGCATTAAATGTTTTTCGAAAAGATGGTTTGCCTTGTCCGCGCTGTAACACAACAATCAAAAAAATGACTGTCGGACAGCGTGGAACGCATTATTGTCCAGTATGTCAATCTCAATAAATCCTTATCAAAAAACCTGTCAATATAATAAACTTTAAAGTATAATAGATAATTAGTCTGTTTTAAGGAGTTTTTTATGAAAAAAATTTTCTCACTATTTTTATTATTAAATTTTATTTCTTTTTTTGCATTCTGTTCTGAAAGTAAAGATTTAAGCTACCATGTAGAGGGAATGGGCATATTTCCAGAAATTGAATATTCTCCTGAACGTTCAGTGTCAATTTCACTTGATATAGTCAATCAAAAGATTACCGATATTAAAATTGATCATATCTCAAAAGTCGCGAAGGAATTGCTCCATCAGTATCCAATAAAAAGCGATTATATAGACAGTCATGATTTTAACATTTATTACTATCATCCTGTCGCAAGCCAGGGAGGCAAAAGCATTGCGATTCATTCTATAAAAATGCCCAATGAGTATCAATATGTAGGCTGGGGACATTATTTAGAAGAAATGCATTGGATTAGAGGCAAAGGACCTATCGTCATCGGTACAAAAGCTGCAGTGGAGAATTTACAAGCGTTTGAGCAAACTAACACCGATTCTATCTTTCAAGGTGATATTCAATATGACTCAAATAATGGAACAATCGCAATCATTTTTGATCATCAATCAAAACAATTTTCAGGTCATTTATATCTTCATGATGAACAAATAGTCGATTTTCAAGGAGCCTATTCTGAATTAAGTCAAGAAAAATTAACTGGAAAAATTTTTGATTCAGGAAATGAAATTGGACAGCTTGATTTCATGTTTTTCGGTGATAGCAACCCTGAGATTGGAGGAATATTTGACTTTGAGCAAGCATCCTTAGGAAAAATAAAAGGGATCTTTGCTGTACGTGCATTTTAAAGAGGGAAAAGAAGTCTTTAACATGAAATACATAGCTCAATTTTTAAAAAGTTGGATGCGCTATTAGATTTTCAAAACACAACACACAACATTTGACAATATCTCCAAAACAGCTTGCAGCTGCGCCAGCATAATCCATTTCCCCCGAAGAATTTAAGAGTAATGACTCAAACTTATAGAAATTTTAACGAAATATAGAGCTGACGAAAGTATTTTGAATCATTCTAGAAAGCTGTGGAACAGTCTTAGTCGCCTCAATCTTTGAGATGAGGCGACCAAGCTGGACGTCAAAGGTATTTTTAAGATATTACACGGAATGATTTTCTAGGAAAATAGCCGAGATATTTCAAACAACAAGAAGGTACTTCATTATTTTTTTCTACCTTCTTGCAAGTTATCCACATATTCGTCCTTAAGATAATTTAAGCCACTAGCGATAAGAAAATCACCTAAACGTTGAATAATGGGCAAGCCTAACCGCACACCTACAACTTCAGCAAGTACTCCTGCTACAAGCAATGAACAGCCAACTTCAATACGTGCAGATATGAGAATTTCCTCTTCAGGATTTTTAGGATCATTTTTAGATTTTTGAAGAAAATCTAAATATTCAAGCTCTGCATTGTATTCGATACCATAAGCAAGACAATCCTTCATATAGGCATATTTGTGATCAACACGCTTTTTCTTAAGTTTGATAAATTTTTTAAACTTTTTGAAATCTTCCTTTGGGATTTTAATGCCGCTCTTCTTGATTTTCTCCTCAACAATATTCAACATCTCATCCATGTTAATTTTTGCGTTAAGACACGCCTCAGCTTCTTGCTTAAATTCAAACATAGTTTTAATGAGTTTGGAGTTGTCTGAACGATTAGCATATTTCTTCATCTTTTCAGCAAGATTTTGCAGCTTGACCGCGTAGACAACATCGCCGATTGTTATTGGAGAGTTGCTTGGATCGGCAATGTGCTTAGTAAAAAAGAAACTGTCGTACAGTATAAACATACCCGCTTAAAAGAAAGAGAACGTAAAAAATTAACCATTGTATAGCCTTTCGTTTTCGGTTTTCTTCGGTGGATTTCATTTTATTTATAAAATCATAAATAGGAAAAGATAGGGCGTATGAGAATATAATCGATTGAACGATCATGCTTGCTACTTGTATTGCAAATATAAGAAAAAGATTCATTTGTATCTTTGAATTTTTTAAAAAATTTTAACGGTATATCAGTCTGAAAAAAGAAACAAGAGGTATTTGTAACACATTTCTCATTTAAATAATAAGACATCCTAAGGATTGAAAGAACATCCTTTTTTCCATATGACCGATTCTAATTGTCACTTTCTTACACATCTTCTAAATTGGCTCAAAGGAGAAGTTCATATCTTTTGAGATATATTTTTTTAAAGAGAAGTATATAACATTAATTTGAGAAAGTTGAAAACTCTTGAGAGAAGACAAGAGATATTGTCAAATGTTGTATTTTGAGCATCTAATAGCGCATCCAACTTTTTAAAAATTAAGCTGTGTATTTCACGTTAAAGACTTCTTCCCCATCTTTAAACTGCACACCCAAAATCAGTTTGCTAATCAACTCATGACCTTTTAATTTTCTCCATCGCTTTTGTGCTTCCATTAAAAGCTTGTAAACCATGGCAAGTGTAGCTGTTCTGGATCCACAGCCTTTGGTTTCTCGTATGCGATGCCTAATAGTTGCAAATGTTGATTCGATTGGATTCGTTGTTCTTATATACTTATCCAATAGCTCGTGCTGAGCACTTCTACATTTTTTTGTTAAGGCTGTTTTTTCTCTGCTCAATGAACAACACGAAAATTATATATTTTACTTTTATTTCAGATTACTATTTACTATTTGAAAAATTCAAAGAAGGCCGTAGCTGTGCAAATCAAAAGACTTATGTTCATTTCATTTTTACTCTTAAATATCGAGTCAGGATTTTGTGCCGATATCACATGGATTGGGAGCACTAGTAATGATGTTTTAACTGCTACTAATTGGAATCCTAATGTCGTGCCCGGAAGCACAGACACAGCGATTTTTTCTGCAAACGGAGAATCCCTTACACCAACGTTATCTGATTCTCCTGCCACTGATGTTAACATGGGAACTCTCCAATTCTCTGATGCAACCTCCTACAACTTTACCTTACAATTTGCAGTTTCCAGACAACTTCATCTTCAACAAATCGGTGTGCTCAATCTAGGAGCATCTAATCAATTTTTTTCCATTAATGGCACAAACTCCATTTTGCGCTTTGAAAACAACAGCTCAGCAGATTCGACGCAATCAGGAAAAGTCTTTTATCATATCACCAATGTGGGACGCGTTCGGTTTGCTAATAGTGCCACGGCTTCTAACGCAAATATCGATCTCGACGCCAGTGGCGGGCTTCTTGAATTCTTCTCAACATCTACAGCAGCAAATGCCCAAATTACAATGACCGGGAATAATGCTACAACCACTTTTTTTAACAATAGCACTGGCGGATCAGCAATGATTGCCAGCACTAATAATGGAAATATTGTCTTTACAAATACTTCCAAAGCACAAAATGTCAAAATATTTGCTGATAAAACGACCTTGAGCTTTAGCGGATCCAGTCAAGCCAATTCAGCACAAATTACAGCAACAAATGGCTCTGTGGTCACCTTTAATGGAAATAGTACGGCCAATACGTCAACCATTCAGGCCAACGCAAGCTCCATTTTATTTTCAGGATCTGCTTCTGGAGCAGATGCAACAATTAATCTACAAAACCATTCACAAGTTTTTTTTAATCAGAATAATACACTCGCCACTCTCTGCGCTGATTCATCAAGCTTAGTCAATTTAAATTCTTTTCAACTAGTCTTAGGCGCGAATAATGCGAATTCTGTCATTGATGGAATCATCAATGGAATCGGAGGCAGCCTCATCAAAAATGGATCGGGAACATTAACTCTCAACGGAAGCAATTCTTTT
>NZ_JBFWIR010000026.1:0-38531 GCF_050255895.1 Parachlamydia sp. | reverse complement strand
GTTGGATTACCAGGAAAAATAACGCCCTAAGTTTTGATAGCAGTATCCAGCCCTAAGGATGTAAATTTAAAGGCTGTTCCATCAAACAGCCCCTTGTCACTCAATTATAAAGAGGGAATGACCAAAAGGGCCATAAAGGAGAGTGTCATAAAAGGTGCATGCAAGGGACTTCCAAGTTGTTTCACTTTTTCATCTAATTGTGCATAACTTTTAGCTACCTGATAGCCATCTTGATGACTCATAATTCCGGCAATAGGGAGCGGTAAAACATCGACCGAATCCTGATTTACCACTGAAATTCCACCTCGATTCTCAATCACCGCATTCACAGCGTGGCAAAGTTCTCGATCTGATACCCCAACTGCAATAATATTGTGAGAATCATGCGCAATACAAGAAGCTAAGGCCCCCTCTTTTAATCCAAAACCATGAATAAACGCGCCTGCAATAGGAGCCTCTTTATATCGGTTAACCACAACTAATTTTAAAACATCTTGCTGAGGATCCGAAACAAAATGATTTCCGACAACTTTTGCCTTAGCTT
Source organism: Parachlamydia sp. (assembly GCF_050255895.1). Taxonomy (NCBI): domain Bacteria; kingdom Pseudomonadati; phylum Chlamydiota; class Chlamydiia; order Parachlamydiales; family Parachlamydiaceae; genus Parachlamydia; species Parachlamydia sp. The sequence goes on along the minus strand of NZ_JBFWIR010000026.1, from coordinate 37,987 downwards.
GTAGTTTTTTTGTAATTAACTCTCCATCGAGGGCCCCAATCACCTGAATGATGTCAGCTGTGGCCTGGATAGTAAAATCCTCCTCTTTTTTCATGGAAACATTAAAGTGGTTTACAACATCACTTTCAATCGAATGGATCAAAGATTCCCCTCTTTGAGAGACCAACAGTCCTTTGATATAGGTGCGTAAAATCGTCAAGTCGCGTAAATTATCCACCACAATAAAATCAGCAGAATCTCCCACGCGCAAGAGTCCCACATCCAACTTATAATGCTCAACTGGATGATATGACGCACACCGTAAAACATCCATCACCTCATAGCCGTACTCGACAATGGATCGTTTAACTAATTGATTAATATGCCCTTTAACTAGTTCATGTGGATGCTTATCATCACTGCAAAACATGACTTGCTGTGGATGAGACTCAATGAGAGGATGCAGGGCTGCATAATTTTTGGCAGCAGAACCCTCACGAATGAGAATCTTCATCCCATATTTTATCTTATCCAGGGCCTCTTCAAGAGTGTAGCATTCATGATCTGTCGAAATCCCTGCAGAAATATATCTCTCCGCTTCAGTTCCTTTTAATCCTGGCGCATGCCCATCAATAGGGAGACCGAGCTCTTGGGCGATCTGAATTTTATCCATTACAACTGAATCTCGTGCCAATACTCCCGGATAATTCATCATCTCACTTAAATATTTCAATTTGTCCTGCTCAAATAATGCACGCAATTCCTTAGCGGAAATCGTCGCTCCAGATGTTTCAAAGGATGTCGCAGGCACACAAGATGGGGCTCCAAAATAAAAATGAAAAGGGACTTGATTTCCATTCTGAATCATGTAACGCACGCCCTCAATTCCCAACACATTGCCTATTTCATGGGGATCGGAAACGGTCGCAACTGTACCGTGTGGTACGGCTAGGCGTGCAAATTCTGAAGGCACAAGCATCGAACTTTCCACATGCACATGCGCATCAATAAATCCTGGTAAAATGAATTGTTGAGAAGTGATTTTATCTTGCGATTTCACAGCTACGATTTTTCCATCGCGCACGGTGACACTACCGGGGAAAATTTTTTTAGACAGAATATCTACAATATTTCCTGTCAAAGTAAACTCTTTCATCATTATCCTTCCTTTGTCTATTGTTACCAATTTTAACAAATTTCATTTGATAAAAGATCTCTATTTGACTATCATATTCTCTATGAAAACAGATATTTTAAATTTTTACTACTAATTCTTAGATAAGCATTTTTGCCCATTATGAACAATCAAGCAGATCCTTTGCTCATTACGAGCTTGCAAAATCCCAAAATCAAACAAGCCGTTAAGCTCAGAGAAAGACATGCTCGGAAACAAACCGATCTTTTTCTCATTGAAGGTTATCGAGAACTTCTACGCGCAGTGGATGCGGGTCGAAAAATGGAGACGCTTTTCTTTTGTCCTGAACTTTATTTGGGCACTAATGAAGCAAGCTTGATACAAAAAATCGCCAAAACAGGTGCCTCTCTCTACCAATGCACAGAATCTGTTTTTAAGAAACTTTCCTACAGAGACCGACCAGATGGCTTGATTGCCATCGCACCTCAATTCCATCTATCTCTAGAAGATTTAGGTAAACAACTTAAAAACCAAAACAATCCTTTTCTCATTGTCGCGGAAGCCATCGAAAAACCTGGCAATCTGGGCACCATTTTACGCTGCTCCGACGCAGTAGGCCTAGATGCATTGATTGTATGCGATGCCTGCACCGATATTCATAATCCAAATGTGGTTCGCGCAAGTGTGGGAACTTTGTTCACAGTTCCTGTTATTGAATCGCAAGGTGCAGAAACGTTGCAATGGCTTAAGCAAAAAGGAATTTCTATCTTGGCAGCAACGCCCCACGCTAAACAAGAATTAGCCGATATCGATTTAACAGGACCTCTGGCAATCGCAGTTGGCACAGAGCAACTCGGCCTTTCTCCTCAATGGATGGAACAAGCAGACATCCAAGTGCGCATTCCAATGTACGGAATTGCCGACTCTCTCAATGTTGCAATGGCCACAACGATTCTGCTTTATGAAGCTCTGAGACAGCGAAAGGGAAAGAAGTGAGCGATATCGATATTTTGTATGCCGACAACCATCTCCTCGTTGTCAATAAACCTGCTGGTCTGCTCACGCAGCCAACAGATCTCAATCCTGAAAGCTTAGAAGCCTTATGCAAACAATGGGTTAAACAGGATAAAAATAAAGAAGGCAATATTTTTTTACATGCAGTTCACCGTTTAGACAAACCCGCAAGTGGTATATTGTTATTTGCGCGCACAAGCAAAGCTTTATCCAGACTTTCTAAACAAATGCGCGAAAAACACTGTAAAAAGACCTACCTTGCCTGTATTGATCGCCCAATTTCTCAATCTGAAGGCATTTTAGAGCATTACTTGACCCATGATCATCATCATGCCAAAGTTTATAATCATCCTGTTGATGATGCTAAACGATCTCGATTAGACTACCAAATCATCCACCAGCAAGGTCCTCTTTCGCTTTTAAAGATTGACTTGATCACAGGACGTTATCACCAAATTCGTGCACAGCTTAGCCACATTGGATGTCCGATCATCGGTGATTTAAGGTATGGGAATACTAAAAATTTAGAAGTTGGTCTTATCGCTCTGCATCACCACCAGCTTGTCATTGCACACCCAACCCTCAATACATCTTTGACGTTTAAGGCACCTTTGCCAAACTATTGGCCGTTGCCGCTTTCTGATGATAAGCTAAAGTCTGAAATAGGTGGCATTGTCTTTAAAACAACTTCTAGCGTATTGAATTCATCAATAATCCGATCCAAGGCTTGTACTAGCACAGGCTTATCTTGATGATTTGCAATTTTCTCATTTTTCTCAAAAAGCTCTTTAAGATCTTTAAAAGGCTGCACAAGCAGTTTTAAGTTGATAGATTTGTTTTGCCTAAATGTTTCTTTGGCAATTTTCTCAAGATTATTAATAATCGCTAAAAAAGGTTCTTGCAATTCTTGATAAGACAGATCGACCTGACTGACAATCGCCTTCGTTACTTCCACCAAAATCAATGTTGCTTTCGTGCCCACTTCAGATAGCTCTGCAGCTTGAGATTTTAAGGCAAATTTCCCGATATAATGGACAGGATAACTGACAACGGACAGATCATATTTGGCAGCATCCAGTGTCAATTTTCCTAAGGCAGATATTACCTGCTCTGAAGTCATTTCTAACTTTGACTGCACAGCTTTTTCATGAATCAATTCCAATCTTTGAAAAAAATAAAATAGGGTATATCCCACTTTATCTTTTACACCCATGGCAAGTGATTGAGAGTCCTGCTCATGATGACTAATGCTTTTGGAAGATTCTAAAAAGAAACGCATGGTTTTTTGCATTTCATTAATTGACTCATGGCAAACAGACGTACTTAGTCTTTCGAGTGCTTTAAATGCGACTTCAGAAAGGGCCTCAATCCAATGGCAAAGATCAAGTTCTTTTTCATCTTGAACGCTTTTTTTAGCTTGATTGGCAAACATCTGAATGACGCCAAAAGGGGTCAAATACGCATAAACTTTTTTGACTTTATAAAAACAAGCATCAATTGTGATCCCAAATAAAAGTACCCAGAGGGGAATCATATATTCAGAAGGAATTTGGTGGGCCCAAATTAAATCTAATACACACGCAATAGAGGCTATCAGAAAAAAAACAACCCAGACAGTTGCCAGAAAATTGTTTGTATCTTTTTGATAAAGTTCCAAAATACGCCAAGTAAAATTTTCCTCCGCTTTTCCCAAGGGAGTCCACGCCATCGTCATTAATAGAAAAAGAACTAGAAGAAAAATAATGGCCACAAATCCAACAATACTCGCAAATAGCCATTCAGATTCCCGCCCCTCTATGTGAAGAGGACGTATTACAAGAAATAAACTCAGCAAAGCAGAAAAAATCGTACCCATTGCAAAAACCTTTATGCTCATTTTTATGCATCCTAACAAATTTCTTAAATAACAGAAAGAAATCTATCTCAGCAGAGCAATTCCATATAGGAAATTAATTAAAATTGATTTTAAACAAATAACTATGATATAATTTTTTTTATGTATAATTACATACTATCCGATTACAATCTTTCTAAATTAGATGCATTACAAACTATATTTGTATCTAAGTATGGATTAAGGCATCTAAAAGAAGCCAAGAAACATCCTTCCCAAAAATGGGGACATCGAATCATTGCCGCTATTGAATTGACCCCTTTCGTAGGACTCATTGCCACCATTATTGAAGGGAGTCTCGCTAAATATAAACGAACTTCATCTCCTTCTACTCCTCAAAATCCTTGGATCTTTAAGGGAAGCCAATATGGCTGTTCTGGCAAAGTGGCCACTCAAAAAGCAGTGAAAGTTTTCCATCAACTTAAACAAGAGCGGGCATCCGGAATTGACTTTAATGAAAATTATATTCCATCCCAAATTGAAGGGGGTACATGTTCTGCAATGTCTCTGGCATTCGCCGAAGAATATTTTAAAGTGCGAAAGAAAACCCAGGGGCTTCCAAATCACCAAGTCTTAACGCATATGAAAAAAATCGGCAAAAAATTCGCAAAAAGCAACACGGAAATGCGCATTCGGCAAGCTGCTTTCAATACGATTCAAGTCACACGACCCACTTATTCTATTGACTATTCAAAAAATAAAATCCAGTCCTTAGCTAACTTGCACCACTTCATGATCAATTATGCCTCGGAAGCATTTACAATGCATAGCGCGCGTAAGACACAAGAAATTGAAAATGAAGTGGCTAAATTACCTGAAGGTACTTACTTCATTCGAATGATTAAACCGTGCGACAATGAAAAGCTTGAACATTGCGGACATTCCATGGTCTACATTAAAGAAAATGGATTGGAATTATTTTACGATCCCAATGCAGGCTTGCTGAATTTATCCGGTGTTCACCGTGCACACGCTTTCTCTGCTGCATTTAAAATATACCAGACTCATTCCCAACTGTCTGATACCCGTTTTTATCGACTGCAAGCATCTGCGAGTCTTTTGTAAAATCCGCATGTCCTGAACCTGAATAAGATGATTTCTTCTAAACACCTTCCTTGCGAAAAATCTCTGATTTTTATTAAGTTCATGGTTTAATCTAAAATAGATTCTTCCCATTGACATGAGGTTTATGAATGACGCAAATAAACATTACCAAAGGCCTTGATATTCCTATTAAAGGCAAACCTTCTGGAGAAATTAAGCCTCTTATCGCTTCTGGAGAAGCCGGTGTAGCGCATCAACCCGTTTTGATTTCGCTTAATTTAAAGCCTTTCGAAGAGACCAAATTTAGGCTGCTCGCTAAAGTGGATGAAAAAGTTAAAATTGGACAGCCTCTTGCTGAAGATAAAGAAGCAACAGGCCGTATGTTTGTCTCTCCAGCTGCAGGTGTAATTAAAGAAATTCGCAGAGGACTTAAGAGACGCCTTCTCGATATTGTGATTGAAGTCGCAAAAGAGGAAGAATACCAAACCTATTCTCCTTTAGATTTAGATAAAGCGTCCAAAGAAGACATTATTGAACGTTTAAAAGTAGGTGGATTATTCGCTTATATTCGCTCAAGACCGTTTAACACTCTGGCCAATCCCGAAAAAGTCCCTAGGGCTATTTTTGTAAAAGCAGTCGAATCTGCACCTTTTGTGCCTCCCGCAGAACTTCAAATCCAGGGTCATGAAAAAGATTTTCAAACAGGTCTCAATGCTTTAGCTAAGTTAACATCAGGAAAAGTCCATCTCGTTTACAAAGAAGACACCCCATCTCAAGCATTTTTACAAGCACAACATGTTGAAAAACACACAGTAAAGGGGCCACATCCCATTGGGAATGTGTCTTTGCATATCCAACACATCGATCCGATCCGCTCGCCAGAAGATATTTTATGGACTCTTACTGCAGCCGATGTCGCTGCCATTGGCTATTTCCTAACAAATGGAAAAATCTTGGCGGAACGTGTGATTAGCATCGCCGGCCCCGGTGTTATTGATAACCAAATTGGGTATTATAAGGTTCGCTCAGGCTATCCTATTAACCGCTTAGTCGCTGGCAAAATCCGTAAAGGCTTTAACCGCTTTATTTCTGGTGATCCTCTGATGGGAGAGCGAGCAGAAGCTGACGACTTTTTGGGTTTTTACCACCATGCGCTTTCAATTGTCCCCGAAAACACAACACGGGAATTTTTGCACTTCTTCCGTTTGGGAACGGATAAGTATTCCTTTAGCCGTGCTTATGCTTCTGGCCACTTCGATAATTCTCACCGCGAGTATGATTTTACGACAAATCGGCACGGGGAACATCGCGCATTTATCGACAGTTCGCTTTACAATAAAGTCATGCCTCTAGAAGTTCCTTGTATGGAGCTAGTCAAATCTGTCTTGGCAGAAGATTACGATCTTGCTGAAATTCTTGGATTGTTAGAAGTAGATAGTGAAGATTTTGCTTTGCCAACCTTCGTCTGTCCTTCCAAAATGGAAATGACTGAAATCATCAAAAATGGCTTACGTCAATACGCGAAAGAATTATCAAGCTAAAGCCGTTGTCTGACAAGTTCAAACTTTTCTCGAATTTGGTCAGACCGTTCTAAATCATGATGCGAAATGAAGCTGCTAAGCAAAATCTTGGCAGCCTTTGATCGTTCAATCGAATTTTCAATGGATTCAACAAAAGCAATGGCTTCATCGATCTGATGATCTAGCAACAATGCTTTAACAATGTAGCTATATGCATCTTCGCGAAAATCTTGATCTTTGATGGAGGCCGCTAAAATTTTGGCTTGTTTATAGCGATGAATCGAAGAAAGTGCATTGACAATACTACTTAGGGAAGCTTCTCGTCCTTCCTTATTAGAAATTAAAGCAGTAACTTCTTCTGCCATGTGCAGCTGATCTTTCTTGGCAAGTGTATACGCAATTTTCTGTAGGATTTTGTCCCGTTCGATAACATCTTTGACATTTTTCGCAAGACCAATCGCCTGCTCAACTTGATTTGCGTACAACATTTTTTCAAATTGTGAACGGCTCGGGTTGAGTAACTGATCGATCAGCTGAACGAGTGGTTTAGTTCGGACTTTATCTACTTGAATAGATCTGACTGTATCCAAAGCCTTTTCTATCCGATTGGTCTGCATTAATCGTTTAATAATACTGACCAAAGATTTTGATTTTTCTGTAGGATTTTTAATTTGCTCAACAACTTTGACTGATTTTTCGATCGGTTCTTCATGCTCGATTAGTAAATCCACTGCAACATGCGAAGGATTTAACAAATTAGATAGATATTTGCGCAGTAGCTGCTCGATAGCTAAATACGTTTCTCTTCTCCAAAAAAGCGTTTCGACTAACGAATCCAATTTATCGGATGAAAAAATCTGTTCTCCCAACTGTTCAGGATTCAGCCTTGAAAGGAATGCAACCATTTTTTTAAAATGTTGATCGTCAGCTAAGGGGAGCAAAACTTCTGGCCATTCTTGCGCTTCTTGATCTGATAAAAGCAGGTCAATGAGCATCAGCTTTTGTAGAATTTTTTCCTGAAAAAGTAAATTTGTCATGGTCTTAGCAGCTTCCACACCAATGGAACCAAATTTCCCTGCCAAAAGATCCTCAGCCACGATGAACAATCGCTTAACTGTTTGAGGACTCTTTTCTTCAAAAAAAGCTAAACGATGGGCTGGAACATGATAAAACAGCGCATTGATTGCTCCACTTACCCTTTCTTCATCTTTAATTTGTCGAAAAGCATAGTTTAGCTTGTCATTTCTTGCTTTCGTTTGAGGGGAGATGGGATGATTTTTAAAAAAGAAAACGAGCAAATCGTTCTGAGACATCAGCCGTTTGAATTTTTTGTCTTCCATGGCTCCCCCTTAAGAGGAAAATTGATAGAAAAAAAAACATTTCAAAATTATTTATTTTTTCAAATTTCTTTTAGTTATCCTTATTGTAACATATTCGTTTTTTAATTAAATTTTTAATTACACAATTCAAATCTTAATTAATAAATTAATAAAAACCGCATTTCTGCATCAAATTCTTGCAATTTCCTGCTTCTATAGGTAATGTAATACTCTCAAATCGCAACTTTTCTAAGTCTAAATTGAAACATATGAAACACATTCTTTACTTCTTCTATTTCATGTTTGTGTTTTCTTCTGCTTTTTCCACAACTTGGACAGCTCCAACAGCTTCAGGAAATCTTTTCGACGACCTCCTGATTGTTGACTACTGGAATCGTCGCATTAACGACCGCATGCCAATCTTTTTCAATCACTTGCTGCAAGGAGGCTATCTAAACATGCCTTCAGCTCGCATGGGCCAAGAGGGTGAAATTGGAGCAGGCTTCTCTTATGTTCCTCCTTATCATACTTACAATCTGCGCTTTCAAGTTTTAGATCGGCTAGAAATCTCCGGTAATTATCGCGTGTTTAGAGGCATCCGAGATCCCATTTTGAGTCCTTATGGATTTGGTGATCTTTCTGATAAAGGAGCAAACGTCAAATTTGCGATTTTGAAGCCCGAGGATAGCGACTATTCTCTGCCAGGACTAGCCTTTGGTTTAGAAGATTTTATGGGCACCAGCGCCTTTAAAGCGCGTTATTTCGTTTTTACACAGGTCTTTCTGCCTCAAAATCTTGAGATTAGCTTAGGCTGGGGTTGGCATCGCATCCGCGGTCTTTTTGGAGGTGTCCATTGGATCCCTTTCCGACAGCATTGTAGTCCACTTTTGAAAAATTTCGCGCTCGTCGCAGAATACGACGCCATCCCCTATCATGATCATCGCATTGAGAAACACCCGCACGGTAGAGATAAAAAATCTTCATTTAACTTTGGAATCAAGTATCGCTTATGGGATATTTTTGATTTCTCAGTTGGCCAAGTACGAGGGAGCAAGCTCGCTTTTTCGGCTTCAGCCAACTACAATTTTGGAACAACCAAAGGATTTTTCCCAAAAATTAATAACCCCATTCCTTATCAGGCTCCACAAAATATTGAGCCTCTTGGGGATAGACGCCCTGAGATGGCGATGATTCAAGATTTGATCTACCCTTTTGACGAGCAAGGCTTTGACCTTATCAAAATGAGTATTTCACCCGACTGCTATGGGCAAACGACGCTTCGCATTCATGTAGAAAACCGCGTTTATCGCACGCAATGTGAAGTTCGAACACGCTTAAACAACCTACTCTCTCATCTTTCTCCTACCAATATCGACCATATTATTGTGGTTATTGAGGCTGAAGGACTTCCCTTACAAGAATACCACTTCGCAGTCCGTTTTCTACACGATTTTGCAGCTAAAGAGATCGCGACTCCCGAATTAAATGTTTTGAGTCCCCTATGTGATGTCAGCTTCTCAAGTCCTGCATGTAGCCGCGTAATCTTTGAAAAACCGCGCGATCTATTTAATATTGAGCTATTTCCAAAAATGCATACATTCTTTGGGAGTTCTTCCGGAAAATTTAAGTATTTATATGGATTAAATATCGCTTTTGACGGCTATCTACTTGGAGATGTTTACTATACGGTTTTATTAGGATATGCCTTTGCCTCAAATTTGGGGGATATCAAGGATATGGACCGCCTGAATCCTTCCCAGCTCATTAATGTGCGCACAGATGTGATTCGTTATTACCAACAAAAGGGAATTACTCTGGATCAAGCTTATCTTCAAAAAAATTGGAACATGGGAAGAGGATGGTTTTCGCGTGTCTCCACAGGATTATTTGAAGAAGCCTATGGAGGAATTGCATCGGAAGTCTTATTTTATCCAGTTTGCTCTCCTTTTGCGATTGGGATAGAGGGTGCCGTATTAAAAAAACGATCTTACCATGGCGTTGGCTTTACCAACAAAATTCGAAAGCTGAAGGGATTTGTGCCAACTTACAAAAGGTTTTTAGGAAAGCAGTATTTTGCAAACCTGCATTACGACTGCAAACCTTTAAATATGGATTTTCATGTGAAATGGGGGAAATTTTTAGCCAATGACTGGGGAACCCGTTTCGAAGTAACCCGCTATTTTGATAGTGGTTTACAGGTTTCTTTTTGGTATACGCGCACCAGCGCTAAAGATTACATCAATGGATCTCGTTACCAAGATCGTGGAGTAGCAGTATCAATGCCTTTGGATATCTTATATACGCATAGTGACCGGAAACGTTGGGGCTATGGCTTATCTGCGTGGTTGAGGGATATTGGGGTATTCGCATTTACAGGCGATTCCCTCTTCAGAACTATTCGGGAAAGTCGACAAGATTAACAGCAGAGAAAGAGAATGACTTTCTCTGCTCCAAAATTTTAGATTAAAAATTCCATCCTGACTTCAGCAACTCTGCCATCCGCTCCGCCCCATATGTCAAAATAAAATCTGCTCCTGCTCTTTTGATAGAAATTAAGCTTTCCGCCAAAATACGATCTCCATCAATCCAGCCTCTTTCAGCTGCTGCCATAATCATGGCATATTCCCCGCTGACATGATAGGCCGCAATTGGCAAGTGGGAGACTTCTTTTATTCGATAAATCAGATCTAGGTAGGCCAAAGCGGGTTTGACAAGCAAGAAATCAGCCCCTTCTTCTTCATCACATAAACTTTCTCGAATTCCTTCTCTAGAATTGGCTGGATTTAGCTGATATGTTTTTTTATCCCCAAATTTGGGCGCTGACTGAAGGGCATCGCGAAAAGGACCATAAAAAGCCGAAGCATATTTAGCGGCATAGGCTAAAATACTCACTTCGATATGCCCATGCGCATCTAATACTTTTCTAATATGTGCCACTCTACCATCCATCATATCGCTAGGTGCAATAATGTCTGCACCCGCATCGGCGGCCAAAATGGACATTCGAGCTAAAACTTCTAGGGTCGCGTCATTGAGAATGGCTCCTTTATCATCTACTAATCCATCATGACCATGATCTGTGTAGGGATCCAAGGCAACATCGACCATAACACATAGTTCAGGAAGAACATTTTTGATTTCATAAACGGCCTGTTGTAGTAGATTACCTTCACGAATAGCTTCTGAACCAAATGTATCTTTCGCATCTGCTGAAATCACAGGAAAAAGATCCACGGCTCGAATACCTAACTCATATAGTTTGATAACTTTCTGAATTAACAAATCGATAGATAGGCGAGAAATACCCGGCATACTTGCAATGGGCTCTTCCCGATTTCTTCCTTCCAATATGAATAAAGGCGCTAAAAGCTGTTGTGATTGAATATATTTTTATTGTAAAAGTGAACGTATAGCGGGAGTTCGAAGATTACTTATTAAACGTTTATCAACAAGAATCGTAATTTTTTTTTAAAGATTCAATGAGGGTTGTATTAGCATAGCAAATCCTTTAGTCACAACTCTTATCCATTTTTTTTATTCAGTTGCTAGACAAAACGACAATCTTGTGCTAGATGTAAATTTATATTTTTAAATTTAAATTTTGTCACCCAATGCTTTTCAAGAATATCTTTTTGTTTTCGATCCTTTTTCTTGCGATGCTCGAAGTTCTCCATGCTGAATCCTTTATTAAGGAAAAAGGGGAATTCGTTGCGTCTCTAGATTACCTAGCTTACAAAACAGACCATTTTTGGAACAGAAAAGGAAAACGACTCCCCACTTATAATGATTTTAGAGCTCAAACAGAAGCGGCTAATCTTAAATATGGTTTAACAAGTCGCGATACACTGATCGGATGGGCTGCTTATTCCTGCATCGATGAGAGCATGAATGGGAAAACCATTGGTTTTCAAGATGTTGAAATTGGTTGGAGGCATGCCTTCAGCTGCTGGAAAGCATTTGAAATTTCGAGCCAAGTTCTTCTCTTAATTCCGGTTGGAAAAGCCAAGGACTCCTTAAGATACGGACGTTTTGGCTCTGAATTTGATTTACATGCCATCCAATATTTTCAGTTTAATCAACATCCTGGTTGGGTCGAATCTTTGGTTGGATATCGTCTTTATAGTGGATTTCCTTCTGATCAAATTCGTGCGAATATCCGAATTGGCTATGATTTACTGTCTTGGCTTCAAGCTTCAGGAGGATTACATTTAGACTACGGTGTATTTAATGGAACAAAGCCTTTTTCGGGGCCGTCCATTTTACTCGAACCCAATTATCGCTTGCTAAAAGTTGAGTGTGAAAGTTTGGTGCAAATAACCTCCATGTTCTATCTCAGAGGTGGATATTTTCATCACATTTGGGGAGAAAACGTCGGAACCGGCAGTGGTTGGTATGGAGGGCTCCTCCTTGATTTTTAAAATGCTAACTCTCATCATCACTCTATGCTGTCTAACATTTCAAACTTACAGTGAGATTCCCCAATACCTCGAAAAGCCCATTTGGAAAAAAGTCGCTCCTCACTTGCTGCCTAACGATCACCCCATTCGAGAAAGTCTAGATCAACTATTTTCTTCCGATCGAGTCATTCTAAATCTTAAAACTCTGGAACAGGCGGGCTTTAAAAAATGTAAACCGCGCAAATTCACTCGCCTTCTCGTTACAACCCATCCAGACTTTCCTGGATACATTTTTAAGCTTTATGTCGATGCTCAAAAATACTACAAACAACTTCCTGAATACGAATATTGGTTAATGCGTATCCATGGAGCTCAATTAATTGAACAGGAAATTCTCCGACTTGGACTTCAAACCCATTTTAAAGTGCCAAAAAAATGGATTTATAATTTGCCTGAAGATCCTGCCCCGCCTGAAGAATTTTTAAGAAAAAATTTTATTCTTGTTGAAGAAGATATGAGCCTCTTTTCTGATAAGGAAAATGCAGAATATTGGAAAAGTGATTCTGTTACACAAACATATCTCGAAGGTCTTTTTATCATCCTAAAGAATATTGGGCTTCATGATTGCGTTAAAATAGACAATATCCCCTTTTCCAAAGATGGGAAAATAGCTTTTGTTGATACACAAACCTTTCATGAATGGCCTGTGCGCTATAAAGATCTCACCCCCTCCCTTTCCCCGAACAATCAATCCTATTGGAAAAAACTCATTCGAGATAACAGTTAAACAATCTCGTTTTCAGATCGTTAAAAAAAATATGATTGACGACCAACATGCTTCTTTCTATGATCTTTGTCATAAATCCATTTAAACACAAAGAGGTCATCATGAAATACAGAGTGAATGTGGGAGACGGCCTTCCGCAGTTTAAGATTAAAGATCAAGAAGGCTTTGAAGTTACCGAAGAAGATTTAATTGGCAGCCCTCTTGTTTTGTACTTTTACCCAAAAGATGACACTCCTGGTTGTACGAAAGAAGCTTGCGAATTCCGCGATAGAATGGATGACCTAGATAAACTTAATACGCTTGTCGTAGGTGTCAGCCCTGATACAGCAGAATCTCACCAGAAATTTATCAGCAAGCACAAACTCAATTTCACATTACTGTGTGATGACAATTTGGATCTAGCTCAGAAATTTGACACCCTAAGAGAAAAAGTAGAAAATGGGCAAACAATCAAAATTCCAGAACGGGCAACTTTTGTGATCGATATGGATGGAATTATCCGCTGGATTGAACGTCCTGTTAATATTGAAGGCCATTTTGACAGGGTCTATCAAGCTGTACAAAAAGTTGTGGAGGATTTCGAAGAAGGAGATATAGATTTTCCGATTGAAATCATAAAAAAGATCGAGAAAGAATCTTTGGAAAAGAAGCACGATTCCTGATATTTTAGACTTCCTATTCTCCAGCAACAAATGACGATTGTATGATTAGTGTAACCATCCTCACAAAAAATAGCGAAAAGTATCTACGAGAGGTTTTAGAACCTCTCTCTCCATTTGATGAAGTGGTCATCTTTGACAATGGTTCAAGCGACCAAACATTAGAAATTGCTAAACAATTTTCGAATGTTTCTATTCATCAAGGAATTTTTAGCGGATTCGGCCCCACACACAACCACGCTTCTCATTTAGCTAAAAATGATTGGATCCTATCGATCGATAGCGATGAAATTGTCACACCAGAGATGATTGCCGAAATTAAACAAACCCCTCTTTCCGATACCTGTGTCTATTCTTTTCCCCGCCATAACTATTTTAACGGAAAGTTTATTCGCTGGTGTGGCTGGTATCCTGACCGTCAATACCGCTTATATCATCGCAAAAAAACCAGTTTTACCAATGCTCAAGTTCACGAGGCTATTCAAACAGATCAGCTAACAAAAATTGCCTTGCAATCTCCTCTTATCCATTATTCTTATGGCTCCCTCTCCGATTTTTTAAGCAAAATGCAATCCTATTCTGAATTATTTGCCAAACAAAATCAGGGGAAAAAATCTTCTTCCATCACTAAAGCTATTCTCCACAGCTCTTTTGCCTTTTTTAAAAGCTATATTCTAAAAAGAGGTTTTATGGGTGGCTATGAAGGTTTTGTCATTTCTACATACAATGCCAATACAGCTTTTTATAAGTACCTGAAACTCTATGAAGCCAATAAAAGCGATAAATGCTAATCTTTAGCCTTTAACTTGCTTAATTACAACTATGAAACACATATTTTTATTTTTATTTCTAACGCTTTGCTGCCGAATTTTTTCGTTTCAGACTTCTTTATCTACTCCTGAACATATTGAAAACGCCCCTGTTCATCTTTACCTTCATCATGCCATCAATGTTATCAACGGTACGCTTTACGAAGCGGAAACAGATTTGGCTACCAGCGGAGCCTCTTCATTAACTTTAAAACGTATTTACTTCCCTCAAGAACGCGCAACGAGTCCTTGGGAACACGGTTGGCAATTTAACTATCCCCATTATCAAAGCTCTTCAAACGATAAAAAAGTAAATAATCAGCTTGAATATGATGCTCAAGGTCGTTTAATCAAAATTCATTCAAATCATGATGAACAGATTACCTTTTCTTACACTCAGGATCATCCACTACAATGCCATGTCAAAAGTCATGACGGACAAAACCTAAAATACTCTTATGCTTCTCATACAAATTCTAAAAATCAAATTTTTCATCTTTTAGAAGAAGCAAAACTCCCCTCCGGATTGGTTTGGAGATATCAATATCAAGAACACCCTCTTGAAAAAAAGATGCTTTTGATACACAAAGAAGGGTCTGAAGGCTATTTTGTTCAAACAGAATATTATGATCAGGAAGAAATAGATTCTATTCCTTCTAAAGAGAGTCCATTAAGAAATTTTAGTTGCGGTAAGATCAAATGCCAATGGCAACCACATGGCATAGATAAGACACCTGTTAAAACCGTGTCCTTGGTTTATTCGCCAGGTAAAACAGAAGTTTTTGATGCTCTAAACAATCAGACCACGTATCACTACAATGGCTATGGCCAGATTACCGCTGTCGAATATTATTTGAAAGATGATGTCCAAGATCCCATTTTATATCGCACGGAGAAGTATTATTGGGATAGCAACTTAAAAATCCAAGCACCTATTGGAAAGACGATTGAAGATAGTCAAGGAAACGTTTGGCTCTGTCAACGCTACCTTTACAATGAAGAAGGAAGCTTAATTCAAGAAACGTTGTATGGAAATTTGTCAGGTCATTGTCCTAGTCCCATTATCCTAGACGAACACGGCATCCCGAAGAACCCCGCTATTGAACATTACTCTTCTTACTATACATACAAAGATAACAATCTCGTTCAAATTAAAGGAGATAACGGTTCTTCTTTATCCTTTGTTTATGATAATCACTTGTTAAAAGGTAAATTCTACCATGATCAAGAACGAATTCGCATAAGAGAGTTTTATGACTACAACGCTGATGATATCTTGATTAAAACTATCACCGATGATGGTTCTTCATATGATCCCGATGATTTAAAACACGTCTCTGAAAGACAGATCACTTACATCCATTTATTCCAATCAGGTCCTTTTGTAGGGCTTACTGATAGCATTGAAGAGAAATATCTCGATCTAAGTGATCAAACAGAACATCTGATCAAAAGGATTCAGCATTTTTATTCCACAAATCATAAACTGATCCGTAGAGATATTTTCAACAGCCATCAAAATTTCAGTTTTTCCGAAGTTCAAAACTATGATCATCTGGGTAATTTAACGTATGTGGCAACGCCCTCTTGGACTCAAGAATATAAATTCGATCTTTATGGCAACATCCTCTTGAATAAGAAAACACTACCATCAGGGGATTCGGAAGAGGTTGTGAATCATTATGATTTTCGAAACCGTCTCATTCGACAAGAACTTTTTTCTTCTGCGCGATTATCAAAAATGGCGCTATTTTCATATGATCTGCAAGGGAATAAAATTTCCGAAGATGATGGGTATGGCAATGCCACCTCCTTTGAATATGATGGATTGAATCGTTTGGTAAAAACCATCTCTCCTGCTGTTGAAAATGAACAAGGAGAAAAGATACACCCTGTTTTAACATATTCTTACGATATTTTTGATCACATTACCTCCATGGTTAGTCCCAAAGGAGAAATGACATCTACGACCTACAATATTCGAGGAAAGCCGTTAAAAATTACCTATCCAGATCTCTCTGAGGAGTCATTTGAATATTCTTTAGATGGGTCTTTAAAAAGATGGAACATGAAAAATGGGTGCTCAATTGTTTACGAAAGAGATTTTTTAGGAAGGGTCACCAAAGCTAGCTTACTTGATGCTCAAAGTGTTCTCATACAAGGCACTCAAGCCATTTATTCTACAAGCAACTTAAAGACGGTAATCGCGCCTTCAGGAGTCGTCATTGATCACTTGTATGACCCTTCTGGCAAACAAATTGGACAAATTCAACATACAGCCGATACATCTGTTCATACGATTTGTCATTACGATGCAACCGAACAACTTGTCTCTACCGAAGAATGGATCGCCCCCAACAAAGAATATTATACGAAGACTATTTATCATCAAAAAGGTTCAGTAGTAGAAAGCCAGCAAGGCAAAATTTTGTATGAAACCAAAACTGACACGTCGACTAAAAAACCTTTAAACGAAAAACGATGGGTGAATTCCCTGGGTCAAAATGTTTTGCTACTTGAAGAGACAGATAAAAATGGAAACCTCATCAGCTTGCTTTACGATGCACTAGGAAGAATGGTGGCATTGACCAAAACATCCTCTTCTGGAGAATTATTGTTTAAGCAGGAATATCGTTATGACCTTGTCGGAAACAAAATTTGGCAAAAATCGCAAAATGATAAAAATTCAATTATCCATGAATGGGAGTACGGCCCTGGTAACCACTTGCTCAAGCATATAGAAGGAAGTGGTCTTGCTTGTCAGCGTACGACCTATTACATCTACGACAAGGACAAACTCGTCAAAACAATCAAGCCTAATGGCGTTGAACTTATGGCCATCTATAATGGCAGGGGTTTGATCGAGCATTTATTCTCTTCAGACGGAACCATTGATTATTCCTATGCCTACGATTCAGCAAACCGGATTACCCAATTGATTGATCATCGCTTAAAGCAGACGACTAAAAGAACCTACTCTTCTACGGGTCTTCTTACTGATGAAGAACTAGGTAACGGTCTTCAGATGATCCATGAATATGATGCCAAAGGAAGAAAGACTAAAGTCATTCTTCCTGATGATTCAGCTGTTATTTATACCTACAACCCTCTTTTTCTTAAGAAAGTTCAACGTGTCTCACCATCAGGAAAAATTTGCTATCAGCATACTTATTCTTTCGATATCCATGGACAATTGGAAACTTCGGAATTGATTCAAGGATTGGGAACAATCCATTATCAGTATAATAAGGACGGACGCTGTGAAGAGATCAATTCTCCTTTTTTTAAGGAAAAATTATTTTATGATACTGCAGATAATCTTAAAGCAACCATCATCACTCACAACAATGAAACTTTAAATGCGCAGTATTCGTATGACTGCTTGGACCAGCTCATCCAGGAGCAATCTTCTTACTTCGAGCATTCTTATCTTTTTGATTCCCTATTCCAATGTCAGGAAAAAGATCATATCGCATATCAATATGACGATTTATTTCAACTTTTAGATACTTCTGAGCAATCTTTTGAGTATGATCCCAATGGAAACTGTACAGCTCAAATTCAAAGTCAACAACATATTTCCTATACTTACGATGCTTTAGACCGTTTAATTCAACTCAAAACAGATCATCAATATCTCATCGAATATCAATATGACTGTTTCAATCGACGTCTTTCTAAGCTTATTAAAGTTTTTAATGTTTCGGAAAATGAATGGCAAACACACCATCAAATCCACTTTTTATACGACGAAGACCGTGAAATTGGAGAAATCGATCCAGAAGGCAATATCCAAAAACTACGCATTTTAGGTCAAGGAATGGGAGCTGAAATTGGAGCTGCTATTGCCTTGGAAATTCACGACAATGTGTACGCTCCTATTTGTGATCATCGAGGCTCTATCACTTGTTTAGTCGATACTGAAACAGCTGAGATTGTGGAAAGCTACCAATATTCTGCTTTTGGAGAGGAACAGATTTACAATGCAAAAAATGAACAAGTGCCATTGAGCCCATCAGCAAATCCTTGGAGATTTTCTAGTAAATATCGAGAAGACGAAACGCAATTGATTTTCTTTGGAAAAAGATTTTATGATCCTAAAAACGGACGCTGGCTTACTCCAGATCCCTTACGCGCAGACTCTCCAAATTTTTACACCTATGTCAATAATAACCCTCTTAATCATGTCGATTTATATGGGCTATTTTCACTCAAAACAGCCTTTCAGAAATATGCAAATTTCACCCAATGGCTCGCATTACCTTTTGGATCATCTTCGTTAAAACGTTGTTTAAAAAAATGCTCTGAGCACCTCATCGCACGCCCTTTCTTTAATTTGACAGGCTTTTATATTTATCCTTCTGAAACTGGCACCTATGGGCATGGAGAATTTAGTGATCAAGTACGAGTCACCATGATCAATGGAATATTAAATACGTACGAAGATTTTAGTTCGACCCTGCGGATTGTATCTGAAACGCATGGAGGAGAAAATATTCATTATGTCTTTCGCCCCACCCAAGGTCTTTTTCCTGATTTATTACAAGCCTTCATGTCAAAAATTGGGTACCTTTCTCCCCATGTTCGACAGCTCGCACGTACCTGGAAAGACATGATTCAAGAGATGGGTGGAACCGAAAATGGGGGCCTCATTATCCATTATGCACACAGTTTAGGCGGTACAGATACTTTTACGGCTGCTCAATTACTAACACCTGAAGAGAAGCGGATGTTGAGAATTTTTACGATAGGATCTCCCACGCTTTTTTCTAATCAAGGTTTTGAAAATGTCCTCAACTACGTTAGCAAGCGAGATGGAGTGTCTTTATTTGACCCTGTAGGCTATATTAAAGGAATTTTTTCCCAAACTTCGAATGTCAGCTATGTGGGAACCCTAAAAGGAATCCCTCTCATTGACCATTTGATCGGGTGGGTAACTTATACAGATCTTCTCAAGATATTGGGAATTAAATTTCTGCAAAGCTACCCAAGCCCTGATTATTAAAGATCATTAAAACTCAGTAAAAACTGAAGAAAAAAAACCGCTTCATTCATAGCCTTTTGTCCACGTTTAGTATGGCTTGTGCGCAGAATCACCAATCGAGAAAACGAAGGTCTTTGCATGGATGTGATTAATGATTTGCAAAGAACCATTAATTGGCTAGATAGAGATCGTAGTCCAAAATGGTCTCTAGAGCTTGTTTATGAAGTCACAACTCAAAAACTCGTCGAAGCCACTCGTAGTTTTAGAATTTGCCGCTCTAAGCAATTGGAGCGGCAAATTTAGAAAGATTCGCTTTGGATAGGGACGCTTAAGCCTAGCTCGTGCAAAGTAGGTCCAGCCCTTTCGATGATCGCTCCACCTAAACAAACATGTTCGTCATAAAAAACAATCGACTGCCTCGGAGTAATCGCACGCTGAGGAATCGGAAAACGAACCTCGACTCTACCTTCGCTCATTTTTTCAATCACGCAATCTTGATCAGTCTGTCGATAGCGAATCTTCGCTCGGCAAGTAAAAGGCGTTTTAGGGAGTTCCGGAGAATGCCAGTGTAAATCGGTCGCCGTCAAAGTGCTGGCATAAAGGGCGGGATGGTGGGTTCCTTGATCAATCACCACAACATTTCGCTCCACATCTTTCCCAACGACAAACCAAGCATCCCCTTGGCCTCCAATGCCTAAACCTTTGCGTTGTCCAATGGTATAGTAAGCAACTCCATCGTGTTGTCCTACAACATCTCCTTTAACATTTTCAAAGTTCCCTTTTTGAAAAGACAGATATTGCCCTAAAAACTGTTTAAAGTCTCTTTTACCAATAAAACAGATACCCGTACTATCTTTTTTTTCTGAAGTGGAAAGTCCATGTTTTCGCGCAATCTCCCGTACCTCACTTTTCTGTAAATTTCCAATTGGAAATAAAGCACGATGCAATGCACGTTGAGAAATCGCATACAAAAAATAGCTTTGATCTTTGCCAGGATCTAGCCCCTTGAGCAACTGGGTATGGCTCTCGGCGAGATAATTGCGACAATAATGCCCTGTTGCGAGGAAATCAGCCCCTAATTGAAGAGCTTTATCCAGCATGACTTTAAACTTGATTTCCCGATTACATAGGATATCCGGATTAGGAGTATGCCCTTGCTTGAGTTCTTCGATAAAATGGGAAAAAACGTTATCCCAATACTCTTTAACAAAATTCACAGAGTAGTAAGGAATGGAAATTTGGTCACATACTCTGACAACATCTTCAAAATCACGTGTAGCTGGGCAAACGCCATTTTCATCTGTTTCATCCCAATTCTTCATAAACATGCCAATGACATTGTAGCCTTGTTCTTTCAGAAGAAGAGCAGAAACCGAGGAGTCTACCCCTCCTGACATTCCAACAACAACAGTTTTTTGAGATGACATAGGAATCACGCCGAAATCGAGGTTTTAAGATGTTTAATTAAATCTGTTGCTTCTCCTTCAGAACGGGCTACCAAAACGGCGCAGCAGGTATTGCCAAATACGTTCACGACAGAGCGGCTCATGTCCAGCAATCGTTCAACGGCTAGAATCATTCCAATGGCATCCGCAGGTAATCCAAGGGTCTGTAAAATCATCAACACAGAGATCAAACTAGCTGAAGGAATTCCTGCCACTCCTAGGGAGGTCAGCAAGGTCATCAAAACAACTAATAGCTGAGTAACAAAGCTTAAATGAATCCCATAAACTTGTGCAGAAAAAAGGACCGCACAGCATACATACAAGGCTGATCCGGAAAGATTGACAGAACTTGCTAAAGGAATTGTAAAACTACAGATTCGGTTAGAAACACCCGCACGTTTTTCCACACAGTCAATCGTAATTGGCAATGTTGCGGCAGTAGAGCTCGTTGAAAAAGCCGTTAATAAAGCGGGAGCAATGGCGCGAAAATGCAGGAAAGGATTTACTCCCCCAATAAAACGTAACATAAGCGGAAGGATAATCAATCCGTGAATCAATAACCCGAGGATCACAACTAAAAAAAACATCCCAACAGGTTTTACAGAATCTAAACCTGTGCTAGCCACAACTTTTGCCACCAATCCAAAAACGCCGATGGGCAAAGCCTTCATGACCATTTGCGTCATTTTCATCATAATCTGGAAAATTCCTCTCCAAAATCCTTGCACAATCGACGCTGCTTCAGGCTCAATTTTTGCACTGAAGAATCCAAACAACAAACTGAAAAAAATCAATCCAAGCATCTGACCTTGAGAAGCCACAGCTAAGATATTCGAAGGAACAATTTTAAATAGAATTTGCTCAATTGTGCTAAAAACGTTCCCTTGGGTTTGCTGCTCCAATGCGACTAAGCGTGCTTTCTCGACAACAGAAACCAAGGCGGCAGGACTTTCTTGCAAACTTCCCGGGCTGAAAACCATCATTAATAACCAACCAGTTACAATCGCTAACAAACTTGTTGTCATGAAGTAACCAAACGTTTTAACTCCCAATTTCCCAAAAGATCCTTCTGAACCCAATCGAGCTGTTCCGATGATAATGGAAGAGGCAACAAGAGGAACGACAACTAAAGTCAGGGCATTCAAAAAAAGTTGACCAATCAAAGTAAACAACTGAAGATATGTCACGCCAAAAATCGCTCGGTCTGGGCCTGTCATAAGTCCAGCAATCACAGCTAAAAAGATAGATCCAAATACTTGAAAAAGGATGTTGTTTTTCATAAGTTTAAGTAAATGAAGGTGTAAAGATTTATAACTGTAAAAATTATAAACGAAAAAATCTTTAAGTGGAAGAGTCAGATGCAGCTGAATGCAGACTTTTATTCATCTTCATCTAAAGAGTGTATTTCCTGAAACTCTTCGATCAAATAATTACAGGAGCGTGGGCTAAAATGAGGGAAAAAAATAGCACTTGTATTCCCTACCCACTGACAACTTTCATTATCTAAACGATTTGATAAAAGCTGCACCTTTTGAGGGAGTGGTCGCTTTAAAGAAACAAATAACCCGATCTGATCTCTTTCTTTACCACAGGTCAATTTTTCCACACTTTCAAGCGGAATCATTAAAGCTGGATGACCTCGTTGATTAAAGTAGAGAGAATCTTGTTCAAGTATCAGCTCATTAGGAGTCGTTTCTAAAAGAGTCAGTCTTCGATAAGGAAGTAATCCTAAAGCTATCAACAAAGTTCCCACAAGAAATATCCACAATCCCCATTTGCCTAACTGAAGGGGCGGAAGAAACATACCTGCAAATAAAATCAAGGCTCCGCAACCGGCAATCAAGGTGCCTCTCAGTAATTTTTTTCGTTTAAATGCAGGGTCAATACTCGTGCGAATTTTAATCATAGAAATTCCATTAAAATAGATAGATTGCACGTAAGCTTGAGCATTGCATGAATTTCCATCAATAGATAGAATCATGATTTCTTAAAGAAATAAAAATCAATAGGAGCAAACAGCGCTATGAATTTTAAATCTTCCTTTACACAATTTGAAAAAATTTTCTGCAGTCTTCTTTTAACGACTTTTTCCCTGTATGTTCATCCTGCTTTTTCCGCCACAACGACGGAAATTCAGCAGCAGCATGAAAGCCCCAAAATTATGGCTCTCGATTTTGTGGATGTGGCCAAAAAAGCAACACCAGCGGTAGTATCGATCCGCGTCAAAATCGCACCTTCATCTCCCTTTCAGAAATCAGAGCGAGATGAAACAGACTTATTTAATGAAAACTTTTGGCAACAATTCTTCGGATTACCTAAATCGAACGAGAAAAAATCTTCTCAAGATCAAGTAGGTCAAGCCTCTGGATTTATTGTCTCTGATAATGGGTATATTTTAACAAATAACCACGTGATTACAGACGCCAAGGAAATTACGGCCATGTTGGTTGATGGGCGTGAATTTCCCGCAAAAGTTGTTGGTAAAGACAAAAATACCGATATTGCCGTTCTAAAGATTGAAGCTGAAAGTCTACCCTATCTTAAACTGGCCGATTCAGATGAATTGCAGCCAGGTCAATGGGCCATTGCTATTGGAAATCCGCTGGGATTGCAAGCATCATTAACAGTCGGGGTGATCAGCGCCACAGGACGGGATAACCTAGACATTGCAACAATTGAAGACTTCATTCAAACAGATGCAGCTATTAACCGAGGTAACTCTGGTGGGCCTCTTTTAGATATGAAAGGGGAGGTTGTCGGAATCAACACAGCCATCGTCAGCAATCAAGGGGGCTATATGGGCATCGGCTTTGCCATCCCAAGCAACATCGCCCAAAATATTATGGATCAATTAATTTCGAGCGGTTCAGCCACAAGAGGCTTTATTGGCGTCACCTTGCAAAAGATTGATCAAAATCTCGCCCAAGCTTTTGGTTTGACCAAAATGGAAGGTGCCTTAATCTCAGATATTTCTAAAGGATCCCCTGCAGAAAAAGCGGGGTTGCGTCAGGGCGATATTGTCTTAAAATATGACAACCATCCCGTCGCACATATTTCAGCTTTACGTAAAGCTGTTTCCTTTATGAAACCAGGGACAAAGCTAAACTTAACAATTTTACGAGAAGGCAAAACGTTAGAAATTCCAATTGATGTTGGAACATTTCCTGAGCATCCTTCTCAACTCATTGCCGCCGACAACAAAATTGGCCTAGAGGTTGAAAACATCACACCAGAGACGGCCCAAAAGTTGGGCATTTCAGGACTCAAGGGTGGTCTTTTGATTACACAAGTACGTCCCGGCAGCCCTGCCTATATTGCAGGTATTCGCCCTGGTGCCATTCTTGTGGCTGTAAATCAAAATACGGTGACAACTGTGGCAGAATTCCAACAAATTCTGAAAGACAGCGATCCCTCAAAACCTGTTTTACTCTTAATTAAGCAAGGTGGATTTACCCGCTTCGTTTCTATTAAAGTCGATTAATTACAAAAGGGAGAGAAAATACTTCTCTCCCTTTAAGCTTTTCTTCGTGATGCTTCAACCTGCTGTTGAGGTTCAGCGCTGACATGCTTCAACAGAAAGGAAAGATCATGCTTGCCCTGCGCCCCATTCGCATTCTGTCTTGGTTATTCATTTTTGGGATATTTTTTGTCCCTCTTCGAGCTCAAGAAACTCCATTAATGATTGGAATGGAGCTCGCTTATCCCCCTTTTGAGATGATTGATCAAGAAGGAAGGCCTGCAGGCATCAGCGTCGAAATAGGGTATGCATTGGGACGTTATCTAAATCGTCCTGTAAAAATTGAAAACATCCCTTTTGTTGGGCTCATTCCAGCCTTAAAAACAGACAAAATTGACTTGATCATTTCCTCTATGTCCATCACCAAACAGCGCAGTGCTTCGATCGATTTTTCAAATCCTTATCTCTCTGTAGGACTTTGCCTATTGGTCAGCAAAAATTCACCCTTATCTTCTATTGCAGAGGGAAATCAATCTAAGTTCAAATTTGTGGTCAAATCGGGCACAAGTGGCGAGGTCTACGCACGTAAGCATTTATCGCAAGCTCAAGTGGTTGTTTTAGATAAGGAAACGTCCTGTGTAATGGAAGTGGTGCAAGGAAAAGCGGATGCTTTTATCTACGATCAACTTTCGGTTTTTCAAAACTGGAAAAAAAATCCCAATACCACGCGTGCGCTTCTTCATCCGTTTACTCAGGAAGATTGGGGCATTGGAATTAAAAAGGGAAACACAGCTCTCCTAGAGCAGGTCAATCAATTCCTTAAGGAATTTAAGAAAGAAGGAGGCATCAAAAAATTGGGCCGTCTCTTTCTAGGACCGCAAATGGCCGCATTTGAAGAAATGGGCATTCCCTTTTTTATGTAAGCATTTAAGGAAACCGACATGCAGACTTCCATTTGGCATAAAATATCTTTATTTTTTCAACTTTCGCTAGCTATTGTTCTTTTGGCTCTTCTGTGCTACACGGTTTTTTATTCTCAAGCCTATGACTGGTCATCGGTATGGGAATACCGAGAATTATTTCTTAAAGGATGGTTGAACACGGTCTATTTATCCGGAATTTGCTTGATTTTGAGTCTGATTATTGGCTGCATTGCAGCTTTTTCCAAGCTTTCTGCTATTCCATTTTTTCGTTACTTAGCGACTGGCTACATTGAATTTATTCGGGGCACTCCTTTATTAGTGCAAATTCTGGTTTTTTATTATGTGGTGGCTCATGCCGTGGGTCTAGAAAATCGCTTAATTGTTGGGGTTCTTTCCTTGTCATTGTTCAGTGGCGCTTATATTGCTGAAATGATCCGCGCGGGCATCGAAAGCATCAGCAGTACACAACTTGAATCCGCCAGAGCAATTTGCTTAACACCTTTTCAAACCTATCGTTTTATTATTTTTCCACAAGCTGTGAGCCAAACGCTTCCTCCTTTAGCAGGACAATTTGCTTCCATCATTAAAGATTCTTCCCTTCTATCAATCATTGGTATTAACGAATTAACCAACACAGCACAACAAATCAATAGCGCCACTTATAGCACTTTGGAAAGCTTCTTTCCCCTCGCTCTTGGCTATCTGGTTTTGACTTTGCCAATATCTTTGTTAAGTAAAAAGTTAGAAGAAAGATTCCGCTATGAAACTTGAAATTACGCAATTAGAGAAGGTCTATAACAAGCAAAAGGTTCTGAAAAACATCAACTTGTCTATTCCGGAAACTCAATCGCTCGCTCTACTAGGTCCTTCTGGCAGTGGGAAATCAACCCTTTTGCGTATACTAGCCGGTCTTGAGTCTCCTACTTGTGGCCTCGTTAACTTTGATGGCGTTCCTTTAATCTTCGAAGAAAAACAGCTGCGTCAGCACCGCTTAAAATTAGGCATTTTGTTTCAATCTTGGAATTTGTTTCCCCATTTAACCGCTTTAGAAAACATTTCTCTCCCTCTTTATCGCGTACATGGCTATTCCAAAGAAGATGCTGACTCACAGGCTATGACGCTTCTCAATCGCTTCGAATTGGCAAAGCACGCGCATAAAAAGCCAGCCGAGCTTTCGGGTGGCCAATGTCAAAGAGTCGCGATTATTCGAGCAATTGCCATTCAACCCAGTATGCTGCTCTTTGATGAGCCAACCTCTGCATTAGATCCCCTCATGACTTCTGAGGTCTTAGATTTAATTGTTGAACTAAAAAAAGAGGGAAAGCAATTTATCATTGTCACACATCACATTAGCTTTGCGCGTAAAATTTGTGATTGGATTCTTTTTCTTTCGGAAGGAAAGGTTTTGGATTCAAAACCTACCTCCCAATTTTTTGGCCATCCAGCTTCTCCAGAAATTCAATACTACTTGGAACAAGTCCTTAAATATTAAATTTTTGAGTTTTTTGCTTAATAACCCAACGCGTATAAAACACGGTAATCAGGGCTCCCAACCAGGTAATGGTAAAACAACTCCACCAAATGCTTAACAAGCCTAAATGCAAGACCTGTGTCATCAAGTAATAAACCAGGCATGGCAAGATAATTTGCCTTAAACATCCCACTAAAAAAGGGAAAAAGGGCTTTTTCATACCTTGCAAAGCAGAAATATAAATCCCTAGCAACATATAGGCGGCAGAAATCAAAGCCGCAATCCGCAGGTATGTTGACCCTATTTGAATGACTTTTGGGTCATTAGAAAAAATCTTGAATAACGGCTCCGGAAAGATACTCATCAATACACATCCCACAAAAACAATGAGGGCACCATATTTAGTGGAAACATGCACGGTTTCCCTAATGCGATCAATCATCCCAGCCCCATTGTTTTGCCCAACAATAGAAAGAGATGCCACCGTGAGTCCAATAGTGGGAAGAAGGGTAATCTGTTCTATCCGAATGCCAATTCCATAAGCAGCCACGGCTTCATGTCCAAAGTCTTTAATAAAATAGGTCATGATAAAAATCCCGATCCCAATTGTCATCATGTTGAGCGCAGCAGGAAAACTTTGTTCAGCAATAGCAAAAAAAACATCGCGCTTGGGGATAAAATCTCTCCAACAGCACACATGAAAATATCCACTTTGGATCACTTCGTAAAGCACATAAAAAAAGCCAAGCATCATCGTAAAAACAGTCGCAACTGCAATCCCTTTTAATCCCATTGCAGGGATGCCGTAGCCTCCAAATAAAAACCATGGGTCCAAGACCGCATTAATAAAACATCCTAAAATCAGATAGTTGCGTAAAACCTTAGTATTTCCGCGTGCCAATAAAATGGAGTTCGCGGCATAAAGAACAATAAAGAAAAATGATCCGATAAAAATAATATCCATATAAGCCACAGCCATTTCTAGATATTCTCCTTCAGCTCCCATCAGTTGGAAAAGGGAGGAATCAACATACAATCCGATGACAACAAGGAAACAGTAACACATGGCTGCAAAACTCAAAACTTGTGCAGAAATTCTTTCTGCCTGTGCTTCATTTTTAGCTCCTAAAGCATTTGAAATCAAAGCGGCAGATCCTGTTGAAATTCCTTGTACAAAAGCTAAAATAATGAAAAAAACAGGGAAGCTTAACGATAAGGCTGCTAAAGCCTGCGTAGAAACCCATCCTGCAAAATAAGTATCTACGACATTAAACATCGTATTAAAAAAAAAGCCTAAAGCTGCGGGAATTGCAATTTTTTGCACCAATGAAGGCACTTCCCCTTTTGTCAAATCCATAAAAAATTCCCTATTCGTCTAACTTATTTGGAATCAGTAGAGTACCGATTACGACAATCGAGATCAACTTAAAATAAAAAATGCTATTTTCACTATTTTCTTCATAACCCATTTACCATTATAAACTAATTTTAGAAATATATAATTATAGTAAAAAATATTTAATAAATATATTAGTTAGATTTTAGATCCATAATAAAAATATTAGTTCATTTTTAGCATAGGAGATAAAAGATTGACTATTACAGAAGAAGCTCCTCCCAAAATTTATATTCAGAATAAAATTGCAAATCTAATAAAACGTTTAGGTCATCCACCTGCTGTTATTTTATTAGACTCACATTGTAAAACCTTTACGATTTCTGAAGTTGAAGGATTTATTGGATATCGACTCGAGCGTGATTGCGCCGTTGTAATTAGCGATCCCGTATGTGCAGAAAAAGATATCCCCGCTTTGACCCACGCTTTCCAAGACTACTGTACTAAACAAAAGCTAAATGTTATCTACATTCTTGTATCCGAGAAATTTGCACATTGGGCTATTCAAAATGTCAGTCAAACCTTGATTCAAGTTGCTGAAGAATTGATTGTCGACCCCCAAATTGACCCAACCAAAGGAAGAAAGGGGGAAAAACTACGCTGGAAAGTCAACCAAGCACGCAATCAAGGTATTGAAATTCTGGAGTATACAGATCAAAATCCCCATTTGGAAAATCAGCTAAAAGAGGCTGCTAATCTATGGCTGCAATCTAGAAAAGGTCCCCAAATCTACTTAGGAGAAGTGGATCTTTTCTCCAATCGAGAAGGAACCCGCTGGCTTTACGCAAAAAAAGATGGGACAGTTATCGGAGTTCTCATGCTCAAACAAATTGACCTCTTTCAAGGATGGGTCCTTAACTTTTCCATGGCATTACCTAATGCGCCCACAGGAACAAGCGAATTCTTGATCGTCAGTACTATAGAAAAATTGCGCGAAGAAGAATGCCATTTTTTTTCTTTGGGTGCAGGTCCAGGGACGCAACTCGGAGAAATTGTCGGCTTAGGCCGTCTGACAGCCTTTATCGTACGTCATTTATTTAGAATGGTGGACTGGATTTTTCATCTGCAACGACGCAGGATCTTCTTTAAAAAATTTATGCCTAAAGCATTTCCATCCTATGTTTTGTTTAATTCTAAAATAAAAATAAATTCTCTCTTGGCCCTTATGCGAACGATGAATGTTTCCTACGGGAAAAATAAAAAATAATATTGTCAAAGTGGTTCGATTTGGATAGAGTGACAAATTAACACCCTATTGAAAGAGAACTATGCTGGCTGTAGCTTTTAAAATGCTGATTGGGAATAGAGCTTCTTTTATAGGAGCTATATTTGGCGTATTCCTGGCAACCCTATTGATTTCCCAACAATCCGCCATTTTTTTGGGACTTGTTTCAAGATCTTACCGTATGGTCACGGATATCTCTTTACCAAATATTTGGGTCATTGATCCGGCTACTCAGGGCGAAGGAGCAATTCGGACCATGCCAAAGGAATACCTTGATATTGTGCGCAGCACACCAGGCATTGAGTGGGCCGTTCCGATCGATTTGATGGATATTCCCATTGCAATGGAATCGGGTGTTTTCAAAATAGCCCAACTGTATGGCATTGATGATGCGACCTTAATTGGAGCCCCTGCTGAAATGCTTGAAGGAAATGTGCGGGATTTGCATCGGGAGGGAGCTGTCATTATCGATGTCAATTCTGCCAATGGAGCACTGGCACATACCCTGCCCGATGGAAGCGTAATCCCAGTAAAAATTGGCGATACCTTTGAGATCAATAATCGGCGAGCGGTCGTTGTGGGGATTGCAAAAATCACCCCAGGTTTTTTCCCTCAGCCGGTCATGTTTACCGCCACAAGCCAGTTTGAGCAATTTACTTCGGTAAAACGGATTTCTTTTATCGCCGCGAAGTCTTCCCCCGACGCAAATGTAGATGATGTACTGAATCGAATCAATTCATTCGCCATGTATGACGGATTGACCAGCGATCAGTTCAAAAGGAAAATTGCAGAGTACTTCCTTAAAACGGGCATTCTGATTAATTTCGGCTTGTCAGTTGCCTTGGGCCTGATCATTGGATTTTCTATCACTGGACAGATTTTTTACATTTTAACTCTTCAAAATATTAATTATTACGCACTTATGAAAGCTCTGGGTGGTAATAAAACCATGATTTTAAAAATGATCATTCTGCAAGCTGTCGTATCTGGAGTCATTGGATATCTCATTGGAACAGCAGCTACCCTCCTTTGGGGCTTTGCAATTAAAAATACAACGCTTGCCTTCCTTTTCCCTTGGCAACTTTTACTTTTCACAGCTTCCGTAGCCCTAATTATTTGTATCTTTACGGCCATTTTAAGTATTCGTCGGGTTCTTTATGTAGATCCCAAAACATTATTGGGTAGTTAACATGGATACAATCGCAATTAGCTGCCGAAATGTTAAGAAATGTTATGGCGAAAACGAGTGCCGTATCGAGGCCTTAAAAGGGATCGATTTGGATATTTACAGTGGTCAATTGACCTTGATGGTTGGTCCATCTGGATCAGGAAAAACCACGTTATTATCGATCCTTACAACTATTTTGACTCCTGACGAAGGGGAGGTCTTCATTTTAGGCCATAATGTGAGTACAATGAACGATAACGAAAAAGCAATGTTGCGTAGAAACTATCTAGGAATCGTTTTTCAATCGCTTTTTCTGATCCCCACGCTCTCAATACTTGAAAATGTAGCCTTACCATTGCTCGTAGCAGGAAAATCAGAAGAAGAAGCGAATGAAAGGGCCTTAAATACATTAAAAGAATTAAATATGGCGCAACGGGCTGATTTTTCTCCCTCAAACCTCTCAAAGGGACAGCAACAGAGAATTGCCATTGGACGAGCCATGGTCAATAATTCAAAAATTATTGTTTGTGATGAGCCTACCAGCTCTTTAGATAAAGCCTCTGGACTAGAAATTTTGTCTCTTTTAAGAGATTTAGCTCTCGCATCCAGAGCAATTTTTGTTGTCACACACGATCATCGCATTTTCCCTTTTGCTGATCGTATTATAACTATGAGTGATGGCCTTATAATTCCAGAGAACGATATATGAACAGAAATTATTTTTATCTCGTCTTAGCTGCGACTTTATGCAGCGTCCTTTTGATTCTTTTTTCCTTTTGGAAAAATGCAGAAGAACCCAAAAGTCCCGAGTATTTTATTAAACCTCCTCTATCCCCTTTTAAATCATACATTTCAGGTGTAGGGGTTGTACAGCCGGTTTCAGGAAATATTCAAGTGGGAACTCCTGTAAACCGCATCATTGAAAAAGTATTCGTGACAGTTGGAGAAAAAGTCAAAAAAGGAGACATTCTCTTCAAACTTGAGAATAAAGATTTAATGGCTGATTTGTTAGTGAAACAAATGGCTTATAAAAGTGCTAAAGCGCGACTTCAAAAGCTGGAAGCACTTCCTCATCCTGAAGATTTAGCATCCGCTGAAGCAGCTCTCCAAAGTGCCCAAACGGAAATGAATGCGGCTAAAAGTCAATTTGATATGGTCCTCAGTTTACCTGATTCTCGTGCAATCAGTCAGGAAGAAAGCGACCGCCGTTATTTTAGATATCAGCAGGCTAAGGATCAATACAGAGAAGCAGAAGCAAAATTTGAAAAAGTTAAATCGGGAACATGGAAACCAGATCTCGAAATTGCGAATTATGAAACGATGTTTGCCAAAGCGAATGTCACCGCGATCCAAACCGACATCCAACGCACAATAATTCGTTCACCGATCGATGGAACGGTCTTGCAAATTAAAATTCACGAAGGGGAATTTTCCGTTCCGAGCAACGCTCGTACCCCCATTATGATCATTGGGGATACAACTGAAATGTATTTAAGGGTCAGCATTAACCAATTAGAAGTGGCCTATTTTAGTTCTACAGCTCCAGCAGTTGCATTCCTTCAAGGGGATGCTAGTCATGAATTTCCACTGGAATTTGTACGCATTGAACCCTTTCTTGTCGCAAAAGAAGACTTAACAAATGAAATTAACGAAAAAGTGGACACTCAGATCTTTCAAATCGTTTACAAGATTGCCAAATCAGATCCACACATTTTTGTGGGAGCTCGCATGGATGTATTTATCGAAAGGGAACTCTCTAAATGAAAATGATAAAAGCTCTTTTCTTCCTTAGCGTTTTTTTAGGTGGTTGCACGGTTGGTCCAAAATATGAGCCTCCCGGAATGGAAATGCCTACACAGTGGCATAGCACTACTGAAGAAGGGATGAATGCTGAACCTTTGGACTGCTTTTTGTGGTGGAAATCTTTAAATGATCCTTTGCTTAATTCTTTAATTGAACAGGCTTCTCTGCAAAATCTCGATGTGCAGATCGCCATTTCCAGAATTCTCGAGGCCCGGGCTGCAAAAAAAGGAATTAGCGCACAGCTCTACCCACACATTGATGGCACCATTAATTATGGCCATGTGCAGTACAACAATAAAATTCTAAAAGATATCCTTGGAGCCTCTTGTATTGACCATCATCGCAAACGGAATGTCAATTTTTTTGAAATCGGTTTCGATGCCGAATGGGAAATCGATCTTTTCGGCAAAACAACACATGAATTAAATGCCGCACGCGCAGAAATTGGCTCCTCTATTGAAAGCCTGCGCGATTTAATGGTTTCTCTTACAGCAGAAATTGCAAAAAACTACATCGAAATTCGAGGTTCGCAACACCTCTTAGACATAGCTAAAAGCCATATTCAAACACAAAAAGAAACGACGTTATTGACAACGGGTCTATTTGAAGCCGGATTTACGAGTATCATTGATCAATGGCAAACAGAAGAACAGCTCATGCTATTGGAATCTGAAATTCCAATGCTTGAACTTTCCATTGAAAAAGGCATTCACCGGCTTTCTATCTTGCTCGGACGCCCTCCTGCAGAACTCTTTTGCGTACTTAGAGAACACCATGACCTCCCCGAGCTTCCTCACTATAAACCTTTAGGAATCCCCTCTGCCTTGCTAAGAAACCGCCCAGATATTCGCAGAGCTGAACGAAATTTAGCGGCTTCCACTGAAAAAGTGGGAAGTGCGATGGCCGATCTTTTTCCTCGATTTTCATTAAGAGGATTTATCGGAGATGTTGCCACTCATTTAAGCCGCTCTAGCTTTGTGTGGTTTGCAGGCCCCCAATTACTAGCCCCTATTTTTAATAGCAAACTAATTCAGCAAGATATAGACCTTAACAAAATAAAAACTCAACAAGCCTTATATCAATACCAAAAAACGGTTTTAGAAGCTTTGGAAGAAACTGAGAATACAATTGCTTCTTATCACCATGAACTTGAACATAATCGTAAGCTGTTTTCTGCTATGCAATTTAGTGGTGAATCCTATAACCAGCTCTTTCACCTTTATCAAACGGGCTTTAAGGGATATCTCGAGGTATTAGTCAGTCAACGCTCTCTTCTCTCAACTGAAAATGCCTTTTTGAAAAGTAAAATTCAGCTTCTCATGCATTACATTTCCCTTTATAAAGCATTAGGTGGAGGCTGGGAAACCACTTGCGATGATGCTTAGGCATGTTAATTGGGCAGGTTTACTCAATAAGGAGTCATGCCCAGCGCAGATTTAGCTGCCTTTTATTGTGCTACTCTATCCTATGGTAAAATCGGTCCCAATCGCCCAAAACAGGTAAAGTGTTAAACGAAAAGGCAGCCCAAGGTCTTAAAATCAAAATTGTGCTGGACCGAGCTCATATCGGAAATCTTAAAACATCCCTCCACTCTTCTAGCGAAATCATCACGCGAGAGTTTGGAGAAGGACATGTCCATCATAAAATGTTGATTGTGGACGAAGCCTTTGTTTGGAATGGTTCACCTAATTTTTCTGCTGAAGGAATTCTCTCCGCGAAGAATGCTTCAATTGCTTATTATGATCCAGTAGCAGCGGGCTGCCCTTCACCATGAAACTCTTTGTATTGAAAGAAAGGCTAAGCGAAATCAAGCAACTCCGATTTCAACGGTTATAGGCAATCAATTATTAGAATTATATCTCCTTCCCCACACAGAACCTACACCCTCTCGTACTATCGAATGGGATCTAAACTTTCTAGCACAAAATAAAATTATCGAATTGATAGATGACGCGAAATCCAGTATTAAAGTTGCTATGAATGTGTGGTCCTATAAAGATATAAGCCGAGCTTTAGTCAGAGCAAAACAGCGCGGTGTTGATGTGCAAATCATCACAATCCAATCAAACAAACTGCAAGAAGCCATTGCAATCCTGACCAGCGGCGGAATTCCCATCAAATGGTCCGAAAGCCATTATAAATGGATGCTTGTAGATGATTACACTTTTGTCAATGGCTCACCTAACTAGACAGTCAATGGTTTTTCCAGAAGTGATGAAAGCTTTATCGTTTTGTATGATTTATCTTCCGAGCAACTTTCGGTTATCTATTCCATGTGGAATCACCTTTAAAACTTCAATTGCCTTCATTCATTTTTGAAAGATTTTTCTAAAGTGTATAAAGGCATTCATTTTTATTCAAAAAGTCTAAATTTGACAAATAATCTAAATTCTTGCTAGAATCATTGCTTTGGAGGAAAAATGAAAGCAACTGATTGGAAAATTTATGATCCTTTGATTAAAGCTCTTGTTGAGCTTTTTCATCCCTACGTTGAAGTCGCAATCCACGACTTGGATCAAGGAAAAGTGGTAGCAATCTACCATAACTTTTCCCAAAGAAAAATTGGCGCCCCCTCACCCTTACAAGAATTAAAAGTGAATACTCAGGAATTTCCTGATTATTTTTCCGCCTACTACAAAAAAAATTGGGACGGCCGCCTTTTGAAATGCACATCAATTACGATCCGCAATGCAAAAGGAAAAGCCGTGGGCTTAATTTGCTTTAATGTAGATGTCAGCCATGCTCAAGAAACCCATGAAAGACTTGCAGCATTCTTACAAATTAAAGCAGATGCCAAAAATCCTATTGACGCCTTTGGAAGCCAATGTGAAGATCAAGCTATCTTCTTTATTCAACAGTACTTAGAAGAAAAGAAATTATCTCAAAATCATTTAAACAGAGAGCAAAAGTGCGAGCTTGTGCAACACCTCTACCACAAAGGTATTTTTAATTTTAAAAATGCAGCCCCCTTTCTCGCCCAATATTTATCGATTTCTCGGGCAAGCATCTACAATTATATTAAACAATTGGGAGAAGCGTAATGCGTACATATACCATTCATCACACTGATTCTTTTACAAATACGTTATTTGGTGGCAATCCAACCGTCACTGTCATTGGTGCAGATTCTCTGCATGAGAACGAAATGAAAAACATTGCCCGTGAAATGAACCTTTCTGAAACAGGCTTCATTCAAAAAAGTGAAAAAGCTGATTTTCGTTTAAGATTTTTTACGCCTCCAGGGAATGAAATCAAATTTTGCGGACATGCCACTGTAGGGGCATTAAATACGATCGCCCACGAAGGCCTTTATGGCTGCACGGAAGCTAAAAATTTTTTCACGATAGAAACGAATGCTGGCATTTTGGATGTCGAAATTGATTTATCCAAAAAACAGACACCGCATTTTATTTTCGATGCTCCCAAAATCCAACTAGAGTCATCTCCCTATAACCTAGAAGAAACTCTTCGTGCACTAGATATCTCAAAAGAGCTGATAGATGTATCTAAAGCCCCTATGCTAGAAAAAACAAATCAATACCTTTATTTGACTGCGCGCAATTTAAAATGCTTAGAGAAAATTAATTTGAATCCGCGAAAAGCAATTGAATTTGCTAGCAAAGATCAAATTGTGGTCTTTTGTTTTTTAACACATGAAACTTTTTCTACAAACAATCACATCCACGCGCGAGGCTTTGCTCCTCTTGTTGGGGTCCCTGAAGATCCTTTTACAGGTTCCATGCAAGGAGGATTAGCGGCCTACGCTCTTGACCAAAAAATCGTTCAATCTGATCAAAAATGGATCCATGTCGAACAAGGA
This sequence comes from Parachlamydia sp., assembly GCF_050255895.1. NCBI lineage: Bacteria > Pseudomonadati > Chlamydiota > Chlamydiia > Parachlamydiales > Parachlamydiaceae > Parachlamydia > Parachlamydia sp. The sequence goes on along the minus strand of NZ_JBFWIR010000026.1, from coordinate 1,738 downwards.
CATTTTATGCATCGTCCTGGTTTTGCGAAATTGGAGATCATGCAAACAAAGCCCGTGCAGGTTAAGCTGCATGCAGAAGCGATGCATGTTTTTGCCTCTCAGCTCAAACTTCCTTAAGAATATGCAACTTTATCACCGAATAACCTTTGATTGAATCCTTAGAGATCAGCGAAATCTTAAAGTGTCAAATTTACCTAAAAATGGAAACCCACCAAACGAGTGGGTCTTTCAAAAATAGAGGGATCGGCACTCCGTAACGATCGCTTTAAACGACACCTTCATTCCTGATCGAGAAGTTGTTATTGGAAGGAACTCTAGCTGTGCAGAGTTATTCAAGGCCTTCAGGAAATTGGATGAAGGAATGTACCACTCTCAATCAGATTTCAAACGGCAACATCGCTACGGTCTAAACAAATAGCTTCTCAGGCATTTGAGTGCGGAAAAAATGCACCCGATATTTCCTCATATTGTTTCTGATAAACAATCGGTTATTTATTCATTTTTTGATTGAAGAGAAATCACGCTTATAGTAATTGATAATGCTCTTGTGACCAAAGTGACGAGCGGATGTAAAGAAATAATTTCTCCCTCTATTTAAACTTTATTTTTGCCAAAATTTAACACTTTTTTCTAACAGTCATGTAAAATCCCAAAAAGGAGACAACATGAAAAAAATTCTTTTACTCATTTTTATTTCCGTTTTTTCTATATGTAGCGCCCTAACCGTAAATCATTTTGATGATTATCAGGGTAAAATTTCTGATACTGAAGTTTTCGCACCAAAGATTGCGCCCAAAACAAAAATGTACATTAATGACGAAGAACTGGAAACAAATGGAAAAATATTCCGCCTTCATACAGGGGATAATATTTGGATTAGTGTTCCTTCTATCCATTCCGATCAATCTGGTTTATTTGTTTACGAAAATGAAATTATTCAAGATGGCTGCCCCTCCATGGCATATCAAAACACCTGGAAGTGCCCTTATTGCTATCGCCACTGGCCAATTGGTAAACCATGTCAAAACCCTGATTGTCCATCAAAATACAAGTAAAAAATATGATACATCGATGACATATTTTTCTCTCGTATAAGTCTTCGGATACCAGATGAAATCTTGCCGGAATTGTGAATCCGCCGATTCTACAAGAGGCTAGAATAAGCGGGCCCCCATGTAGGCATGTTAGTTTTTTAGAAGCTATTTATAACAAAACTAATGAAGCTTAAATCACTGTTACATAATTTAGTCTTTTCTCCAGGGCTAACGCATGAAGAATTTAGTTTACGCTGATCAAAAGATATTGCCGATCCCAGCCTGCTTTCAAACGGCTGTTTTTTATTCCACTTTTGTCACCTTATCTTCTTTTAGTAAATTTAGCGTCGTATGCCTAACAACGGATAAATTTTCTGCTCCATTTCCTTTTTTTTCTGACCCTGCTTAAGTCTTCTCTGTAGGTCCGTCAAGTTGCCAATGCAAATTGTTCTCAATGCTCCAATGATTTCTAGCTGCTTTACCAAGCTTCTCAGCGTCCGCCCTTAGATTAGATATATAGTACCTCGTTTCCTGAGTCTGCTTGCCCTAGTTAAACGCAAACACATCAACGACCTTAAATCTAGCCAATCATCTTTTTGAGGAAGCCAACTTAGATCATCTGTGGTCCAAACTTTTCGTATTTCATGCCTTCCATGACTTGTCTCTTCAATACGCCAGTAATCACAATCAGCTTCCTCTGGCGT